>DATJEX010000191.1:0-7491 GCA_035496135.1 Bacteroidia bacterium | reverse complement strand
GATGCTGTTCAACAAAAAATGACAGGGGACTCATTCGACCAAAGGAGCGTAATCTCCAGGGGCTAGGATAGTTCACCCCTGTCATTGGTTAGCATGTTTTCCGAAGAAAGATAATAACCTGGGTAAACCTAAAGGGGGCTAAGAAAACGGTTCAGTGCATCAAACGCTATTTCCCGTCCCGGGTTACCATCAATTTACCCGTTAGTATTTCTCCATCACCACCACAAATACTGAAAAAGTAAATACCAGACGCCCATCCGGTTACATCGATCTGCATATCATTTCCATTAACATTTTCCTTTCTTTCAATCACGCTACCATTGATCTCCGTCACCACAAAAGATGCGCTGGTCAATTTTCTTTCACAATGAAGAAATACAATATTGGTGCCCGGGTTCGGATAGACCGAAACCGAATTTCCATTATCCATTTCTGATTCACCTGTTATAAGGTTTTCACAGATCAGCGTACGCACTGGTGGCGTAACAGGTGTCGTAAATGTGATTGTCACCAGGTTATTCGTAAAGGAAGGAGTCTGCACAGGATAAGTGGGAGAGGATTCTGTACAACTAAAAGGGATCTCCAGCCAGCTTGGGTGTGTGACTGAACAGAAAAGAGTCGTATCATCTTTCAATCTGACAAAAGACGGGCGATTTACATTAACAGCATTGTAGTGATAATGTCCTGTTAAATAAATTACGTCATTAGAAATAGTCGCACGCCCACCAGGTTGCAAATTATTATTCAGCTGTTTTGTCCAGCGTAAATTCCCGGCTGAATCGGTGCGCACCATTGTTGAAACCGAGCTCTCTGTACAAAATATCATTATGCCATGATCCGGCATTTCCTGGATGTCGAAAGGAGTTACTATTGATACAGCAGCACGCGGGTAACATTTGGACCAGAGTAAATGCCCTGCACTATCCGTACGCCATATGGCCGGATTTTTATTCGCGCTGCTATTCGTTGCACTGGATTTTCCACAGATAATATATCCTCCATCATACGCCGGAATGATCCACATCGGTTCAGATCCATGCATGGAGTCAAAAGCTCTCAGCCATAGCACAGTTCCGGCTGTGTCGAACTTGTAGATCCATACATCCGAATTGTCGGCTGCAACATTCGCGAATATTCCTCCAATGTAACAGCTATCGGCCGTTCGGGTCAATCCATGACAATAACCTCCGGGACCGATGTTGATGCTGAGGTTTTTCTGCATCACAATAATTCCGCTACCATTGACACGAATGAAAAAGAATTTGCTTGAAGTGCTCGCCCCGGTAATCACACACCCACCATCATAAGAAGGTGCAAGGGAGTAGCCGGTCGAGGAACTTCCCTCGGCAATTTGTCTGTACCAAACCGAATTCCCCTGTGGCGTTATTTTCCATAAATAAATAACGTTGTTCGTGCTCACGGTTTGTTGACCACCAAGGATATAATCTCCATCTGAACAACGTATCATGTCGAACGCGCCACCATGTACAGAATAATTTTTTATCCATTGCACGGCTCCTGTGGTATCGAGCATCATCATTTGACCATTCAACAAATTGCCGATAGTATTATGTATACACAAAAAATCTCCGGTTGATGTATCCCGCATGGCACAGGAAAAATGTCCATCTTCTGTGCTGTCGATTTGAACAAAGTATTGATCTTGCTGTCCGTAGAGCCGGAATGACAACAGAAAAATCATGATCACACTGAAAGAAATACGAAAGAAAGAGGATTGTTTCATCGGGGTTTGTTTTACACTAAGCAAGTTATGAAATAACCTGAGTCAACCCGGATTAAACAGTATGATGCTCTATCCGCCAGACTGGAAGACCAATGACCTCCATCCCGCTTACTGCTTACTACTTTCTTCTTACTGCTTACTACTTTCTGCCTACTGCCAACTGGTGACCGGCGACCTTTCGTATGCGCGCCCGGCATGTGCGAATCTGCTTACTTCAAAAGCTGGTAGGTGATCAGACTCGCCACATACGCGAGAATTCCCATGTAGGTAAATTGAAACAACGGCCATTTCCAGCTCTTCGTTTCTCTCCGCACCACCGCGATCGTACTCATGCATTGCAGCGCAAACGCGTAGAATAGCATCAGTGAAATTCCCGTGGCTAACGTGTACATCGGCATTCCTGTCTCCGGATCTTTTTCCTGTTTCATTCTCGTTTGCAGGTCCACCGTTCCGTAGATCGTCGACATCGTTCCCACAAAAACTTCACGCGCCGCGAGCGATGTGATCAGCGCGATGCCCATTTTCCAGTCGTAACCGAGTGGTTTGATCACCGGCGCGATCGTCTTTCCGAGCCTGCCGATGTAAGATTGCTCCAGCTTTTTCGATTGAAGCTGCTTCAACTGATCATCCCATCTCGTCGAGTCAGCAAGATATTGCGCTTTGAATTGTTGCAATTTATCGCTGCTTGTTGTCAAGTCATAAAGTACCGGGGCGTTCTGCTTCAGCTGATCGATACTCGCTTGTGTTTTCTGGAATTCAATTCCCGGGCCGAACGAAGCCAGGAACCACAACACCACGGCGATCGCCATGATCACTTTTCCCGCGTCGAATAAAAACACTTTCACTTTTTCGTAGATCACGTAAAAAACATTCGACCACTTCGGCATGCGATATACCGGGAGCTCCATAATGAACCAGCTCTTCCCTCTTGCTTTGATAATTAAACTCAGCACCCACGCCGAAATGATCGCGGTGAAAAATCCGAGCAGGTACATCGCCATCAGCGCAAGTCCCTGCAATTGAAAAATTCCGAAGACAATTTTATCGGGAATGACGAGCGAGATAAGAAGTGTGTAAACGGGAAGCCGCGCCGAACAACTCATGAACGGCGTGACCATGATCGTGATGATCCGTTCTTTCCAGTTGCTGATCGTGCGCGTGCTCATGATCGCGGGAACAGCGCACGCCATTCCGCTCACGAGGGGAATTACCGATCGTCCGTGCAGACCGATCCTCCGCATGAGTTTATCGAGAATGAAACTCACGCGCGCCATGTAGCCGGAATCTTCCAGCATCGCGATGAAGAAAAATAAAAGTGCGATCTGCGGAACGAAAACGACAACACCGCTCAGCCCGGCGAGAATTCCATTGGTGAAAAGATCGGAGAGCACTCCTGCGGGCAAATGCGCTGCGCACCACGCCTGCATCCATCCGAATCCATCCTGGATCCAGTTCATCGGGTATTTCGCGAGATAGAAGATCGTTTGAAACACTGCGGTCATCAGCACGAGAAAGATCACATAGCCCCACACTTTGTGCGTGAGCCATCGATCGAGTTTTTTCGTGAGCACCGGCCGTTCCGCTTCTTTCATTCCCGTGCATTCCTCGAGATGTTTTCCGATCACACCAAAACGGATGAGGCTTTCTTCCGCCTGTGCACCCGAAGGAGAAAATCCGACATCGTCCAGTTTCTGCCGCCACACTTCATCTTTTTCATAAAGCATGTGTGCTTTGTGCAACGCCTGGTAATCTTTCATCCCTGCATCATCGCCCTTCACCATTTTCACCGCAAGCGGGGCGATGGAAGCCGGATCGATGAAACGATAAGCTGGTTCATCTATTTCTCCCGCGAGAATTCTTTCGAGCTGATCAATTCCTTTTTTATCGCGCGCGACCACACCCACGATCGGAATGCCGAGTCGATTCGACAAGCGATCGTTGTCGATATGCACGCCCGCTTTTTCCGCTTCGTCCATCATGTTCAGCACGAGCACGCAGGGAAGATTCAGATCGATGACCTGTCCGGCGAGAAACAAACTCCGTTTGAGATTCGTCGCATCGGCCACCACGATGATCACATCGGGATTGAGCGGATCATTTTTATCAATGAGGATTTTCGTCGCGACTTCTTCGTCCGGCGATTTCGGATAAAGGCTGTACGTTCCGGGAAGATCGATGTATTCGAAGAGAAAAGTTTTTTTTCCGAACGTACGTTCGGCGCTTCCCGTTTTTTTGTCGACCGTCACACCGGGGAAATTTCCCGTCTTCTGGTGAAGCCCGGTGAGCGCGTTGAATAAAGTGGATTTTCCGCTGTTGGGATTTCCGATGAGCGCGATCTTTCTTTTAACGATCCGATCGGTTTTAGTTTCCACGATAAAATTCCAGGATCAATTGATACGGCGAATGCGTACCGTTTCCGCTTCTGATTTACGAAGGCTGAGTACGTAACCGGAGATGGAGATGGCGATCGGGTCACCGAACGGAGCCGTTTTTTCGAGCTCTACTTTTTCGCCGGGGGTGCATCCCATTTCAAGAAGTTTGATGGACAATTCAGGATCGCTGAAATCCTCTATCACGGCCTTTTCACCAGACTTTAACGATGCGAGACTGTCTTTTCTCATTAGCTTCTTTTTCACTGTACACAAAGTTAACCCCGGTTCGATTTTAAAAGGCTACCTAAAAGAGGGTATTTTGTCATTCGGCCGGCTGATGCTCATCAGCAAATGTGAATTTACAAATCAACCGGTCAAAGCATCGAAAAAAGGCCGGCCACGGGATGTAACAAGCGCATTCCTGTTGGCTATTCTGGGCTTCTTGACTAAATTGCCCATTCATAATTGATCCGGTTTGAGCAATGGATCGAAGAAAGAAATAATGAGCGAACAGGAATACAGGGACCAGGTGAAAAAAAAGCTGGAATTGCTCATTCCCATTTTCAATAATGCGGCAAAAGGCGATTTTTCGGCCGACATCCGGCTTCCGGACGGTGCCGAGGCGGATGAATTCACCGTTTTCTTCGCCGGTATTCAGCAGATGATCGAAGTGGCGCGACAGCAATTGGCCGAATTGAAACAACTGAACACGACGCTGGGAAAGAAAGTGGAAGAACGCACCGCAGAGATCACCGCGAAGAACGAATTGCTCAACAGCCAGACACAACTTTACCAGACCTTATTGAATGCGCAGAGTGAAATGGGCGAAGGTGTCGCTATCACCGAAGGATCACGATTTGTTTATTTCAACGAAGCGCTCCTCCGGATCTATGGATACAAAAAAGAAGAGTTGATGGAGCTTGATTCCTTCTTCGACATTATCGCGCCGGAATTAAGGGAAAAACTGAAGGCACGTTTGATGCAGAGACTTTCCGGTGAAAAATCATCCGACTCGGGAGAAACACAGGTGATCCGCAAAGATGGTTCGCGTGTTTTCATCGAGTATTCTCTCAAGCCGGTGATGTCCGGTAATAAACGTCAGCTCATTTCCATCATTCGCGATGTGACCAGGAAAAAACAGACCGAAGAATTCCTGCGAAAGGAGCGAAAACGTTCGGAACAGGCGGAACTCGCGCAGGACATTTCGGAAAAATTTCTCGCCAACATCAGCCACGAGATCCGCACACCCATGAACGCGATCGTCGGATTCGCCAAACTCCTCGGCGATTCACCACTCAACGAAGAACAGAAAAAATATTCCGACATCATCCGCAAGTCGGGCGAAAATCTGCTCGTCATCATCAACGACATTCTTGATCTTTCCCGTTTGCGCGAAGGAAAGATCAAACTCGAAAGAAAAAATTTCACGATCACCGAACTCGTACGATCATCGCTCCAGGTGTTGAGCGCTTCGGCCGAAAAGAAAAATATTTCACTCCGTTCGCTCGTCGATCCAAGATTGAAGATGCCCCTTATCGGCGACCCGGTGCGGCTCGGGCAGATCCTGCTCAATCTTCTTTCCAACGCTGTAAAATTCACGGACAAAGGTGAGATCGCAGTTTCCTGCGCGATGCTGGACGAACAACATGATCGTGTGGAAGTCGGTTTCACTGTTTCTGACACTGGCAAAGGGATCGCCATTGAAGAATTGCCTTACATCTTCGATCGCTTCGGCAAAGCGGTGCATTCCGATTCCAAACTTTATGAAGGCACCGGTATCGGTCTTGCCATTTCGCGGCATCTCGTGGAATTGCAGGGCGGAGAGATCACCGTGAGCAGCGGCATCGGTGAAGGAACTTCTTTTCATTACACGCTTTCCTTTGAAAAATCCCGGGAAGGAATAAAACCCAATGTGGAACAGGAAGAAGATCTTTCTCCTGCAGACAGTGGCCTTGAAGCGCGGATCCTGCTGGTGGAAGACAATGAAATGAATCGTGAATTGATCCGCATTCTTTGCGAGCGATGGAACTTTGTACTCGACACTGCGGAAGACGGGCGATCAGCGCTCAACAGCCTCGACAATGGAACGTACGACCTGGTCCTCATGGACCTGAAACTTCCGGAGATGAGCGGATACGAGGTCACGCAGCACATCCGGAACAGGAAAAAATTCGGGAAGATCCCGATCATTGCAGTCACCGCGCACGCCATCGAAGGTGAAAGAGAGAAATGCATCGCAGCGGGTATGAACGATTATGTTTCCAAACCGATCGACCCGAAAGTGCTTCGTTCAAAAATAATTTCGCTCATCAGCCAGAACGGGAAACAGGATCACTCCGAAAATGCGCGCAACTGATCGCCCATATGCATGAACTGATTAGTTTTATCCCGTGATGCAGCAGCCGCATAAGTGACATGAGACCTCCGGAAAATGTAAAACTTATTGAGTCCACCTTATCCACGCTGTGGTTCGAAGAGGATGGGATCTTCTGTTCCGTTTTTCACGAGAATGCTTTGCTTACAAAAGAATCATTGCAGGATTCTTTCAACAAGATCCTCGAACTTACGAAAGGTGAAAAAGTGTGCTGGCTGGGCGAGGTCACGCATGTACCCGGTGTGGACCGCGAAACGCGCGATTTTGCTTCGAAGGAAACTCCCAAACTCATCAAGGCACTTGCGATCGTGACGCGATCGCCGATCTCGAGCATGATAGCCAATCTGTATTTAGGATTGAAGAAGCCTCCGTTCCCCGCTAAACTTTTTACTGATGAACAGAAAGCGCGTGAGTGGTTGAGGCATTATTTATGAAAAGTTGATCAGCATTTGCTGCAAACAAAGAATTCCATCCCCGTTTTCCGACAACCTGTTCCCGTTCACCTGGACTGATGCGCGCCCCTTCTTTGTGCGTGCCCATTATCTTTCCACCGGGGGCAATCGCCACAGGACTTGCAGCTTTCGAAAAGTATCGAAGTCAAAAGCACGACTGATAAAAACAGGATTACTTTTTTCAAAACAACTTTTTAATTAATTACTGCTTTCTGCCTACTGCTTACTCCCTACTACCTTCTTTACTAATGCTTGTGATGCTTTATTTTTTTCGGCTTGTTATTCGTTTTGAAATTGGGACATGTGCCACAGCTATTCTCGCCGTGAAAGATCCAGCAGGATGGCGTTACTGTGGCGACAAGGCCAAGTAAAAGCAGCATTGGAATGAATTTCCGGATCATTTTCATCTCTATCAAAGTTACGACAAACAAGCCTCTTTTTAAAACGCTCAAGTCCAGTGTTTTCGTGTGCCGGTGAATAATGTGTAATTTTGAGAATTCCCTATGAATCCGGTTAGTTTACTCTTTCATATTGGCAGGTATTTCCTGA
>DATJEX010000190.1:0-24565 GCA_035496135.1 Bacteroidia bacterium | reverse complement strand
ACGAAGAACAGAACGTTCCATGCTACATTGCCCAGGAGAGAATTGAAAGTGTAGAGAAACACTGCCGGGGCGAAATGATCGGTCATCATATTTTCGGCGAGCAGCGCGGTGGTGAACGGAAGCGTGACGTACGTGAACATGAAGAATCCGTTCGCGTAAATGAAGGGTGTGGAAGTCTTATCGATGTATTTGAAGAAATTGTGGTGATTCACCCACGCGATAAGAATGGTGCCGAAGCTCAGCAGGAATGCGAACCAGTAGGGCCATGTTTCGGCGATGGCATGCCAGAGATCTTTTGCCGAATGAACATCTTCTGATTTGGGCGCTTTGATCTCGAGGACCAGCAGTGTGATAGCGATCGCCATGACACCATCGACAAATGTTTCGAGGCGGGCGTTGGGATTATTTTCGGCCATGGGGAGGGTTGGAGTTTGGCAAAGATAACAGGGCATTAAGAATGACAAACTTTTTGATCGCCATGAGAAATCAACCGTGCGAAAAGGTCAGCGAGCAAAGTGGATAATATTTTTGAAACGCTGACCAATTTTCCTGGCCCCGGGATGCTGCTTTTACCCGCCCCCTTGTCCTCGACTTGCGCTCGGACTGACAAGGGCGCGTAATGCAGCGTGACGGGACAGGTGCTCTTTTGAAATGCCCTACTTCTTGCTCCGAAAATCAGTTCAGCATCAGTAGTCAGTTTCCACCCGTAATTCTGTCATTCGTCATTTGTAATTGACTGAGGACCAGGGTGACAGAAATATTTCTCCAATAGCTGTAACTTCCGTGCGGTGAACCCGTCTTACCATCACACCAAAGGCCTGAAGCCAGAGTGCTTCGGGGACAAGTTGCGAAAATGACTGCTGAAGAATACAACCGCTGCGTGGATCTGTACGCCGATAATCTTTACCGTTTCATTCTGAAGAATGTGAAGGATAAAGAGAAGGCGCAGGATATAGTGCAGGACACGTATGAAAAACTGTGGCTGAAAGTTTCGGAAACGGAATCGAAGAACGCGAAGTCGTACATGTTCACGACGGCATACCGGACAATGATCGATTACCTGCGCAAAGACAAACGCCAGGGAAGTATGGATGAAGTGCCGATGATCGCCGTGTCGCACAACAAACAGTACAGCGACCTGAAAGAAATTCTGAACGAAGCGCTGAACAAATTGCCGGAGATACAGAAGTCAGTAGTGCTGCTGCGCGATTACGAAGGATACGCTTACGATGAAATAGGAGAGATAACAGGATTGACGGAATCGCAGGTGAAAGTTTACATTTTCAGGGCGAGGACGTTTTTGAAGAATTACATCGGATCAATAGAAAAAGTTGTTTAATAAACGCGCGCGGCTCCTTCCCCCACCGGGGGACCGAGGGGGGTGGGCGGGGAAAAATAAAATGAAAATTAACCGCGACAACTGTGAAGCATGGTTCCTCGATTATTACGAGGGAGTTCTCGACTACGCTCGAACGGAGGAGATGTTTTCGTTTTTGACATTAAATCCCGATCTGCAGGAAATATTCGACAGCTATGAGAACCTTTCCTTCGATGCGGAAAGCGAAATAAAATTCGAAGGGAAGAATTCGCTGAAGAGAGAAATTCCGGAAGTGAATGGAGTTTCGGAATCAAATTACAACGCGTGGATCGTAGCGCTGCTGGAAGGAAACCTGGATGCGAAAGAGGAGAAGATGGTGAAGGAATTCATGGCGGCTCATCCGAAAGTGCAGCGTGAATATGAATTGCTGAAGAAGACGATTCTTAAACCAGACACCTCGTCTACGCTCGGTGTGTCAGTGAAGTCTTCACTGAAGAAATCGACGCCGATCACTGCGGAAAATTTCATGGAGTTCGCTGTGCAGGCGATGGATGGTGAGCTGGACGATGTGATGATGATCTCGTTCTTCGATTACATTGCTCAACACGAGGAATACAAAAAGCAATATGATGAACTGCTCTCAACCAAATTAACGGCGGATGCATCTGTTGTTTTTGAGAATAGGAATTCACTCAAGAAAAATCCAGTTATCATAACCACGGAGAATTTCAGTGAATACGCTGTACTCGCGATGGATGATGAGCTGGACAAAGTAACGGCGATCTCTTTCTTCGATTTCATTGGTCAGCATAAGAATTTCGCGAAGGAATTTGAACAACTGAAAGCGACGCGTCTTGTTGCAGACACTAACGTTGTTTTTCCGGATAAGGAATCATTGAAGAAGAAGGATCGCGGCGGAATCATCTGGTGGAGAGCTATATCGTTTTCAGCAGCGGCGGTACTCGTGATCATGCTGGGAATTTATTTCTTCAATCGTACTGATGTGGTGAATCCGGGAACGGATCATGTGATCGCGAACAATAATCATGATCAGCATTCCAACGGCAACAACATTGTTCCGAAAACGAATGACATGCATGATTCTGTTTTGAATCCTGTGCAGCATACTTCACTCACTAATGATCAGCAGCTCGCGAATGTGACGAAGAATGATCATCATCACCATTACACAAACAACACAAACAATCATGAAGCAGATCATGCTGATCACTTCATGACAGGCACAACCAACCAAACAGCTTTTGTTTCTATTCCGGTGAAAAATTCGATCACGCCGCTGCAGACACATTATTATACCAATGTCGATTTCTCTGACGCGAATTATTCGGACGTGAACACGCAAACTGTCGCGCAGAATACCAATGAAACGCCTTCGTTCGGACAATTCGCGATGCGCTGGATGAAGAACAAACTTGACATGCGCGGAGATAAGAACACGAACGACGACCAGGACGGCGATATGGTGGCGATGAATGATCAGTCCAACACAGATGTGACCGGGTTCGATCTTACCGCTGCGGCGCTCGATCGTCTTTCCTACGCGACCGGAAGAGACATGCACCTGGAAAAGAATTCAGACGGAACGGTGTTGAGTGCATTCGGGTATGATGTGGTACTGGCGAGAAATTAATTAATGGGGAACGAATTGCGAAGTCGGTGACGCAAGCGTCACCGTGCGAAAATTCGAAGTGCGAACCTGCGAACCTTGCGAAATTTTTGCTCGCATCTTTTGCACGTTCGCACTTCGAATTTTCGCACGGCGGTTTTTCACCGCCGGGTTCGCAATTCGTTCCCTTGGACAAATGATCACCTATCGAGCACTGTAAATTTTCCTGACGCAAGTATTTTATTATTCTCGTCTATCCGGAAAAAATAAATTCCAGCTGGTAAATTGTTCCTGGAAATGCTGATCGTTGAGCCGTTCACTCCATCTTCTGTTTCAATTTCTTTTCCGTAAACATCATAGATCAAAAGTTTGCCGCTGTGTAATTCATTTTTCAATTGAATAGTTGCAGCAGAAGAAAACGGATTCGGAAAAACAGTT
The DNA here is from genome assembly GCA_035496135.1 of Bacteroidia bacterium. Taxonomy (GTDB): domain Bacteria; phylum Bacteroidota; class Bacteroidia; order Palsa-965; family Palsa-965. Next base: position 21,182 of record DATJEX010000190.1, on the reverse strand, counting down.
GCGGAATTGGTGAAAACGTTTACTGGAATTCCGACTTCGGTGTTGCCCAGTTTTGCAACGAATGGAACTTCTCCCCAGCCGTTGTTGTGAAGGCTGTCTGTTCCGAAGACGGTTGGATCGGCAATGAAATCTCCACTGAAGAAAACATCACCTGAATTTCCGGCCGCGATCGCATTCTGATCGTCGCCACCAGCACTCGCATATTTCGCCCAGGCCGGATTTCCTGATGCGTTGAAGGACGCGATGAAACTCTGGTCCGATACTGACGAATAGAACAACCATTGCGAACCCATGATCAATGTGCCTGGAACATCCACGCCTCCGCTCACGTAGATCGTGCCGGAATGATCTTCATCCACGCAGAAACCAAAGGCTGTCATGCCGGATGATTGCGTTGCCCATAGTGGATTTCCCGCCGTGTCATATGATGCGAGAAAAAAATCGCCGTTAGTGGAAGTGGAATTCAGATTCGATACACCGAAATTCCAGGGACCAGTACCTCCGAAAATTCCGGTGATCAATATCCTGTTTGTACACCGTGAGGAAACCGCATAACTCTCTTCGCCTTCGTTACCGACTCCATCCCTGTGCGCCCAGATCACATTTCCAGCGGGATCATATTTCACAAGGAAAAGATCGGAACCATTGATCTGATCGGCGTTCAACAGTGTATGCTGGCCGAAGGTGATGCTGTCGCTGTTGAAATATCCTTCGGTGTAAACATTTCCGCTTGAATCGCAAACCAATCCTGCGGCAGATGCGGTGACGGAGTCCTGAGATGTTCTCACCCACTGAAGATTTCCGCTGTTATCATATTTGGCAGTGAAAACAGAATTCCAGGCAACAGAATCAATGATCATATTCCCCAGCACAAGTGAATCGGAGAACGTGATACCATTGATAAATACATTACCGAATGGATCCGTAGCAACACTTCCCGGATATTCCTGGCTTGTTCCGCGAACTGTTCTTGCCCACAATTCATTTCCTGCAGCATCGTACTTGACCAGGAAAATATCGGTGTACATAAAGTAAATAGGCAACGTGTCGTTCCCGAAGATCAGCACAGAATCATCAGCGGTTCCCATCATGTAAACATTCTGCTGGGCGTCGGTTGCCAGATGATATGCAATAGCAGGTCCATTAGATCCTCTTGCCCACAGGAAATTTCCCGCTGCGTCATATTTCACGAGATAGGCTCCACCATATCTAAAGCTTTGCAACGTGACGGTATCAAATGAAATGGATGCATTGAAACTACTGTCTCCGAATCCACCTGCCTCGTAAACATTCCCGCTTGTATCCGTTGTAACCGCCAATCCTTCCGCTCCGCCCATTCCCTGTCTTCCCCAAACCCAGGGTGGCGCCTGCGATCGCGCGGCGAATGAAAAAGTGAGAAGAAAAATGGTGAGAATGAATTTCATCGGAATGGTAGACTAATATAGCCAATAGAAATTACAGGCGGGAACGAATTGCGAAATCGGCGACGCGAGCGTCACCGTGCGGATATGCGAAGAACGGATTGCGTAAATACAGATTCGGTCTTCCGCAGTCCGCAATTTGCATATCCGCACGGCGGTATTTCACCGGCGAATTCGCAATTCGCTCCCTATTAGCAAGTCTTAACATTAAATACAATTGACGACCTTTGTAAAAGCAATCCGGCTGACGGCATTACCCCGTATATCATGTCAAATCAACAACAATGAAAATGATACAAGCAACAGCCTTATTCCTGGTAATGATGAGCGGCTGTACCAGTCCCGATACGGTTCCTGTAAAACAAACCGCCGCTTCCTCCGACTCCACAAAACTGGTTGCCACCATGGCGACACCTGATGCTAACGACGCTAATACTACTAACATGGACTCCACTAAAATTATTAAATCTGACGCTGATTGGGAGAAACAGCTCACCTCCAATCAATATTTCATCCTGCGCGAAAAAGGGACCGAGCGCGCGTTCACCGGCGAATATTGGGACAATCACGCGGAAGGCGTTTACAAATGCGCGGCGTGCGGAACGGTTTTATTTTCCTCGAAAGAAAAATTCGATTCCGGTTGCGGTTGGCCGAGCTTCTCCATGCCGTTCGATTCCGCGACGTGCGATTATCACACCGACAATTCTTTCGGAATGACGCGCACCGAAGTCACCTGTCACAAATGCGGCGGACATTTAGGCCACGTGTTCGATGATGGTCCACCTCCGACGGGACAGCGGTATTGCATCAATAGTGGTGCGTTGATCTTTGTGCCGGGGAAACAGTAGGGGGAAGGATTACAGATTCTTACGGAAAATACAGATTACGGATTGAGACAGATTTACAGAGTAATCCCCGGACAGGAGAAATGTTCGGGGATTTTTTTTATTGGACAAATTGTTTCAGCCACACTCTCGCTTCTACATCACTGGTAAACGATTTCATCGGAATGAGCGGAGAAGTAAACCGGAATAAAATATTCATAATGAGTTTCGACAATCCCGGTTTCGAGACCATTGCCATCGCGGAATAGATCTCCGGTAATTTCTCCGTCGAGAATTTTCTCGTGGCTTTATCCGGAACAGGAGAATCGCTGAGGTAAATGAGCAGCGGAACTTTTTTATTGCCCGTGATCTTCTTCACCAGTTCCACATTGCGCGAAATATTTTCCACCGTACGCTTCACACTTTTCGAATAGGAATAGAGAATTCCATCTTCGAATTTGTAGTCGGCTATTTCACCGGGAATGATATCTCCCTCTCTCATTTACCAATATTCCAATCTTCGAATCATTGAATCTTGAATGCGGGCAGGCTATTGCGCGACGGAATTCGCCCAACGATCCATTTTCTGTTCAATAAGATCAAGCGGCATCACTCCGTCTTTCAGAAACTCATCATGAAAATCGGAAAGAGAGAATTTACTTCCGAGTTGTTTTTCATATTTCGCACGCAGCTCGCGGATCTTGAGTGCGCCGATCTTGTATGACAACGCTTGTCCCGGGATCGCCATGTATCTTTCAATTTCGGCGGTCGCACCTTCTTCACTGATCGCTTCATGATCAGTCATGTATTTGATCGCATCTTCCCGCGTCATCTGTCCCGTATGTAACGCAACATCGACAACGAGACGTATCGCGCGATGCATCTCATCACCGAGTGCGCCCATGTGCTGGTACGGATCGGTGTACAATCCGAGTTCAGGCCCAAGACTTTCGCAGTACAACGCCCAGCCTTCGCCGTAAGCACCATACCAGAGATAACGGCGGAAATCGGGAAGCAGCGTGTCTTCCTGCTGCAACGACATTTGATAATGGTGTCCGGGAATTGCTTCGTGCAGGAATAAACTTTCCATTCCGCTCGTCGTGTTGAATTTCGTCGCGTCGATGATCGGCACATAAAAAATTCCGGGACGTGATCCATCTGCTGTTCCCTGCTGGTATTCGGCGCTCGCGCTCGCTGCACGGAATGCTTCGGTCTGGCGGATCTCAAATTTTGTTTTCGGAACACGGCCGAACATTTTCTTCAGGTTCGGATCAATTGTTTTCTGGATGTTGCGGAATGCATCCAGCACTTCATCCGGTGTTTTGTAAGGGAAAAATTGTTTGTCGGTTTTCATGAATTCGAAGAACGCTTTGATGTCGCCTTTGAATCCGACTTTGTCCTTGATGCTGTCCATCACATGCGTGATACGTTCCACTTCGGCAACACCGGTGTTGTAGATCTCGTCAGGCGTTTTGTTGGTCGTTGTCCAGTAGCGGATGAGGTAATTGTAATACTTGTCTCCGTTCGGCAATGCGTTGATGCCCGAAGTCGTTCTTGCTTTCGGCAGGTATTCATTCTTCAGGAATTCGCCGAGCTTTTTGTAAGACGGAACAAGATGCGTCGTGATCACATCCGTCAGCGCTTTGGTCAAACGTGTTTTATCATCAGCAGAAAAAGTCGCCGGCATTTTTCCGACCGGTGCGTAGAACAAACTCTTCGTCGGATCAGTCACCACGAGATCTTCACATTGCGGGATCATTTTCACCACGAGTGCTTTCGGCAAAACAAATCCGGAGTCGATTCCTTTTTTGAAATAAACGATCGCGCTGTCGGTCCACGCGGTGAATGCGGTGGCACGTGCGATCCAGTCATCATAATCTTTCACCGTTTTGAATGGCTGGTTGCCGTCACCGCTTCCGAGTTGCCCCATCGTGATCTGTGTTCCCCAGAATTGTTCGCATGGAATATAATTATCATGAAACCCCAACCCTTCGATGCTCATTTCCATTTCATGCTGGAAAATATCATAACTCACCTGGTCATTCTCATTCAGCGAATCGCGAATGAATTTCATGACACCATCAAGATTGCGCTCATAAAAATCTTTCAGCTTCGCGCGGTAACTGTCAGTGAAGTCGGCGTAAAGCAAGCCATTGTAACGCGGATCTCCATTCGACGTCGCTTCGAGGGGAAATAATCTCAAACGGTCTTCATAATAGGTTTTGAAGAAAGCGGCAAGTTCTTTATTGTCGCCGATCGTTGCAGAAGTTGTAGCCGGGGTCTTTGTGTCATTCTCAGAGCAGGCATAAACTGCAATGGCGAGAATAGAAGCAGCGATGAACTTTTTCATAGGATGATGGTTTGGAGAAGCGCAAAGATAAGGGCTGTGCGTGGATAAAAAGATGGTGGTCTGTTAGGCCCAATCATAGCTTCCGATCAATCGGTGGGCTATGAGGAGGGATTCAAAAATATTTTTTACCCGGATTCACCTGCATCAAAACATCGAACTCTTCAGGAACATAATGAATATCCTCCTCCTTGGAGGAAGAGAAACCTGTGTTTCCACTTTTCCCGTTTCATTGTTCACGAATGTAACGAACTCATATTTTTTCAAACGGCGGACGAGATTTTTCCTGTAATGACCGCGGTTGAATTTAACGTCTCCGTAATAGCAGAACTGAAGGAAACGACAGCGACGCCGTGTGATCGCAGTGTCTTTAGATACTATTTTGCGTAATTCATTGTAAGTATAATGGACATCCATTTCATGCATGTTGTCAAAGCTGCCATATTCATAAAGAGCAGACATGGACGAATCAGCGGAATGGAAATAATATTCCCTTGTTTCAAATGTATTGCCGCTCACAAAACCCTCGATGATCACCAATGGGCAATGAAGAGAATCCATCCGGTGATACGTTCCGGAATCGGCAATAAAAGAATGGTAGTTGTGGACCTGTTGCCGGTCCTTCTCCGAAAGATGAGCCGAGAGGGAAAGGAAAGTGCTGTCCACACTGGCATTTGTCTGCGCCATGCACCTGGCCGAGAGAAACAAAAAAGGCAGCAGGAAGAGAATTCTTGTTCGCACCTCGATAAATCTACTGAATAATGAATTGCGCTCCAATAAAAAACCGACTCTGTTAAGAGAGCCGGTTTCGTTTCCTGTGTTTGCCAGACAGGAACTTATATGATGCGGTGGTTAGGTCACCAACATCAGTTATCGTGTGATCACGAGTTTCTGCGTGTTGATCGTATTGCCTTTACGCACGCGGATGAAATAAGTTCCGTTCGGCAGGGAAGAAGTATTCACATTTGTTACCGTATTCATCGGTTTTTCACTGATCAGGACCTGTCCGAGCATGTCGGTGATCTGGATCTCATCAACCGCAACGGACGAATTGATATTGATCTCAGATGATGCAGGGTTAGGATAAACGCCAAACTTGAAACTTGAAACTTGAGACTCCTGAACTCCTGCCGGGTGTGCCGGATCGATCACGACCGAATCGCCGATCATGTTGAATGTAAGTTCATGTTCGGAAACTGTCACCGCTTTTACTTCGGAGATCGTAAAATGACAGACCTGGATTCCTGAGACGTTATCGGTTGTAACGATCCGGAATGTGGCGATACTTCCGTTTCCGCCCAGATGGTTGTTGTGATCCTTTTTGCATTCCGCCGTTGCAACAGATCCTGCCGAGCGGAAATATTTCCGGAAGTTGAAGGAATTCGTTGCGTTTCCAAGCCATGTTGTTGTCGGATCGATGATCGTTAAGGTGGTGTCGATGAGATTCGCGTCGGCAGTGATGCGGAATGAAATTCCATAGAGCGAATCGATCGGCATGGCTGCTGTTCCGAGACGGACATCAACGGTAACGAGCGTCTGCACACCAACGGTATCATAATTCGCCACGAGATAAATATCCGGGATGGAAGCATCATGCACGGGTTGCGACAAACGATACGGATGTGTCAATCCATAATTCAGTGTGATCGGAAGTGTATCATTCGCATCGATCGTTCCGTCTCCATTCGCATCAGCGTGTTTGTAATTACACGTGACAAAATTCTGCGACCAGTCGGACATTGGTTGCGCGGTCCAGGAATTATTCGCCGAAGGACGCGTTGCGCCGGTTGTTCCGTATCCCAATCCGATATTGAGCGCATCTGCTGCGTTTGCTGTAAGATCATAGTTGCAATCGCCCGGCCACACATTGCTCACCCACGCGTAGGTTCCGCACGTGTCATCCACTTCTATGTAACTCGTGAGCGCTCCGCAGGACGAGAATGCGATGGCGAGATAATGTCCCTGCTGCGTTGCCCAATACGTTTGCTGATTCAGATTACCGAGAAAAGTTGAATTGCCCGCTGTGTCCTGGTAGAATTGCCATTGGTAATTCGTAGCGCCAGGGCCAAGATCAAGTAACGTGGAATCACCGAGTGTGCTGCAGATATATTGCGGGCCCCACACCGATTCATAAGCAGTAACAACGATCGTATCTGTTGCCGAACACAGCGTGACCGTGTTGGTCATTGTTACAACGTATTGCTGATTGTAAACATGATTCACGAATGGATTCTGCGCGGTTGAATCACTCAGTCCTGTTCCCGGCGACCAGGAGTAAACATAATCGTTGCTCGGCGTTGCAGGCGTCGCGAAGAGTTGGCCTTGTGTTTGACAAAACGTAGTGTCGGGTCCGAGGAAGACTGCGCAGGAGGAGGAAGGGAAATCTCCGAGAATGGATGACGAAGAATAAGAGGTTGTTGTTGCTGTCGCGGAATCATTCAATGCATAAATGGTTTGAGGAGTTGTAGCTGTTAAGGAAACAATTCGTGCATTTACCGGATTGCTCGACTGATCAGTTTCTGCCGTCCATGATAGTCCACCATCTATTGTTTTGAAAATAGCGGATGTAGAAACGGTGTTCCATCCACCGACGTAACCAGTCGTATCGTTTGTAAAATAAATGCAACGGGGCTTAAGGTTCGGAAAAGTGCTTATCACATTCCATGTTAGTCCGCCATCAGTTGTTTTCAGAATCTCTGCGTTAGGATAGTTATAACCACAAACATACCCGGTCTGAGCAGAAGGAAAATGAACATCCGTGAAAAATGTGTTGACATCAGAATAGACCGAACTCCAAGTACTTCCACCATTTGTCGTTCTGGATATCTGTCCCGGATAGAAAAATTCGCTGTACCATTCCTGGTTTTGATCTATCCAGTTTGAATTTTCCATTGTCCCATAGCCTCCAGCCATTATTCCTATTCCCGAACTATTGAAATAGGAAGAACTTCCTGTGGATCCAGTGTAGGCAACCGTACTATTCCAGTTCACTCCTGCATTGGTCGTGTAATAAATGATTCCGGAACTGTATAAATAATTTTCTATTGCTGCTGTGACATAACCGGAATACTGCGAAGTGAATTGGACGGAGTTGAATACGATAGAAGTTCCATTAATGAAGTTGATTTGACTTTTGGTGGAAAGAATATTGGTCCACGTTAAGCCACCGTCTGTGGTCTTCAGAACAGAACCGAAATGAAAGCTATAATTGCCTTGTGTTACACATGTTGCTGCAACGTATCCTGTTGTAGGACTTGTGAAATAAACGGAACGCAGATCGAAGATCGTATCCGAGCCTACGATCATTGGCAATGTAGTTGTATTCCAGGTCAAGCCACCATCAGTCGTTTTTGAGATTACGGCAAACTGTCCGTCAAATGCACTCAAGTTAGGCTGATGACCCACTGCATATCCAGTGTTACTGACAAAAAAGATATCATTCATCCTTTCGCCATTGTAATAATCTACATACGTTTTTATCGTATCCCACTGCGCATGCGCAGAAGTGAAGCAGAACATCGTTGCGATGATCGCGAGCCGGAATGATCTTATGAATGTTTTCATGTGTCGTTGTATTTGCTGTGAAGCCTTTCGGTAGTCTTTCACGCTACAAACATATCGTGGTAATAGCCTGAAAAAAAATACAGATTATATAAATTATCGGATAGATGGGAACTAATTACTAATGGATCGAATATACATATTACAAATGATACGAATGGAGATAAAAGTGTTCAAAAATGTATATTTGTCGGATAGATGCAAAAGCTGCCCGACAAACTTTCCGGACTTATTTCAGGCCTTACGCCAGCCGAACTGCCTTTGTTCAGGGCGAGCCTTGCGGGAAAACGCAATGCGACAGATGCGAAACTCCTCGCGCTTTTCAATAGTGTGGTGAAGGAAGTGAGGGCGGAAGAAAACATCGCGGACCGGAAAGAACATTTCAGAAAAATTTTTGCGCACCAGCGATACGACGATCAGAAATTCCGATACCTGAAAACGGATCTTGTCACGAAACTGGAATCGTTCATCGCCAGGCGCGGATTTGAAAAGGATGAAGCGCTGTACATGCAGGTGCTCATGGGCGAACTCGCGTCGCGCAAGTCGGTGAAGTCATATAATGCCTGGCGGCTTTCCTTCGAAGAGAAAAGAAAAACGCCGAAGTGGAAAGATATTTCGTTCTACCAGCACCAGTATGAATCGGATCTTGTCCATCTTGCAAAAGCGACCGACGAGATGAAGCGCAGCGGAAAAAGCAACATCGGTGAAGTGGTGGAGCATCTCGACAAATTCTATCTCGCCAGGAAATTGCAATTGTGCTGCGAGATCTTCAATGTGCGGAATGTCCTGGCGGTGGAGCATAAGGTTTTTCTCCTCGAGGAAATTCTCGGGCACCTGAAGAATAAAAGTTACGCCGATGTTTCCGTCATAGCGATCTACTATCGCATCCTGATGACTTTGCTGCACAGCGAAGAGGAAGAACATTTTCACCAGCTGATGAAACTGCTGGAAAAATACGAGAAGGATTTTTCACTGGTGGAATTGCGCGAGATGTACCAGTACGTGATGAATTATTGCATCAAGAAGATCAACCTCGGCAATATCGAATGGACCAAAACGCTTTTCGGCATTTACAAAACAACGATCGCGAACCACGTGCTCATGTCCGAGGGGCATTTGCCCCATCTTGATTTCAAGAATATCGTGACGATCGGTCTGCGTTTGAAAGAATTCGATTGGGTGAAAAAATTCATCGAGGAAAATAAAAAATTCATCCGCGCCGCAGAGCGACAGAACGCGTACATCTACAATTCGGCGAATCTCGCGTTCAATACCGGCGACCATTCACGCTGCATGAAATTATTGCAGCAGGTGGAATTCTCTGATCTCTATTACCAGCTCGATTCGAAATCCATCCTGCTGAAAACATATTTTGAACTGGAAGAAACAGAGCCATTCTTCTATCACGCGTCGGCGTTCCGCATTTTTCTCAAACGCAACAAACTCGTTTCGGAATATCAACGCACGATCTATCTTAATCTCATCCGTTATTCTTCACAGCTTTTACGCGCACAGGGAAATCCAAAACGGATCTCAGCGATCAGGAAAAAAGTGGAAGCAAACAGGAATATCGCCGATCTGAACTGGCTGCTGGGGAAATTCTAATTGCAGCCTGAGCCCGTGGAAGGCTGACAATTAATAGCCGGATTATTTTCCTTTTCCTTTGCCGTGTCCATTATTACCATTGCCGGAATTGCCGCCACCTGTCTGCGTTGTGGCATGAGCCGGATTATGCGGATTGTGCGGATTCTTGAACCAGCCTTTATGCTTTCCGTTATCGTGTGGTGTTACGATGATACAACCGCTGAAGAGAAGCGTGGCCGTTGCGAAAATCATTACTAATTTTTTCATGGCCTGTTTAATATTGGTTATGTTGTAAGTTAACGATAATCGGGGTGGAAAGTTGCGAATGTTCGACCGCTGACCTTATTTCAACGTTAATAGCCATTCCGGATCAACGATTCACGCATAATGCAGGCGGAATATTTTTCTTTTATCCATACCGGAAGATTGTCGCCGGGAAAGATGAGAACCGGCCGACCGAGTTTCTGTATCGCCCGGATATTTTCTTCCGTTGGAAGATCGTCGAACGCCGTGACACCGGTAACGAACATGAATTCTGCCGCGTTCCAGCTGCCGCAATTGAAGACGACCTCGTTTCCCTGCAATTTCTGGTCAACTTCAAGAAAGGTGTGGAGATTCGCCATTCTCGTCTTGCGGTAGATCTCTTTCGGATCGCGTTCCGTGTGCAATGATTCGAGCCGGCCGAGATCAAGGAAAAGATAACCGATCACCAGGAAGCAGAAGAACAGCACGAATGTTTTCTGTTTCGCAAAAAAATTCTTCCAGGCTTCGATCGCTTCGTCAAAAGCAATGGCTGCGATGATGATGAGCAGGGGATACACCATAAAACAATACAGCGGCATTTTCGCTTTGACAAAAGTGTAAAACACAAAAACAAAAATGACTGCTGCCGAAAAACCAACCCGGATGATACGGTTCGTGTTCCTGGTGAAAAAGAAAAACATCCCGAGGAATAATGCGATCATGAACACCCAGCCTGTTTGTTCTTTCAAAGTGCTGAAATGAAAGAACAAATTTCCCGGATGGCCCAGGTCCTGTGAAAATGGTTTTGAAAAATCCTGGAGCGTCGCGCTCCATTCCACCGGCCATTTCATTGAGACATAAATGAACCACGGCATCGCCAGTAACAATGAAATTATTCCTGCAAGAAAAAGATCGAGCCAGCGTTTTTTACTTTTTCTCCACTCCTTGTCCGACAATAACGCAATTCCCCAGATCCCGATGACGAGAAAACCCGGCAACCATTTCGTCAATACAGCCGCCGCTGTGAAAATTCCCGTGAGGATGATGAAACTCTTCTTTGAAGAGTAAACATATTCGGTGAAAGACCAGAAGGAAAAAAGAACATACGCGGCGAATACGACATCGTTGTGATCCGTATTGAGAAAGCCCGAAACAACATCAACATGAATATTGGAGAAAGCGATGATCAATGCCGCAATGTATCCGGTCTGGTCGTTCCGGATCAATTTTCCCATTCGGTAAACTGCTGGGATCATGAACGCCGATAAAAGCGCGGAAGGAAAACGAACAGCAAAAACATTCGCACCAAAAATTTTCATCGACAGCGCCATCTGCCATAAGAACAAAGGCGGTTTGTGAACCCATGTGTGACAATTCACCCAATAAGCCGGATCCATTGGTATTACTTCATCTTTCACCAGGACGGGATGAAAAAGACCGGACATCATGTTCTTCGCCACCAGCGCATGAAATTGTTCGTCCCAGATGTGAAGGAAAGGATCGATGTCGGTCATAAGCATCCGCAGTGTGAATCCCGCGAGAAACAACAGGAGCATAGACATGGCCATTCTCTTCTTCTGAAAATAAGTGACAGAAGCAAACAGCAGGAGGAATGCAGCAACGAAATGACCGATGGCGATATCGCTGAAGTGGGTTTCGAACATCTGCTTCAAATATAGTTCAGCTCTTCGACCATTGTCTTATTCCGGGAGAATGTGCTAATTAATAATGTGCTGATTGATAATTGAAGTCTGGAAAATATTTTTTTGAGATTTAGAATATTTTATAAGTTTGCGGCCTTTATTTATTAATTCTTATATGCATGACTATGAAAGATCAAAAAGAAAATGCGATTCTGAAACTATCGTTTCAGTTTGCGCTGAAGATTGTAGAGTACAGCGAAGTTCTGGACGATAACCGGAAATGGGTTTTGTCCAAACAATTGTTGAAAAGCGGAACTTCGATCGGTGCAAATATCCGCGAGGCTCAAGGCGCCGAAAGCAGAAATGATTTCATTCACAAACTGAAAATTTCCTACAAGGAAGCTGAAGAAACAGAATATTGGCTTGACCTCTGTCGGGATTCTAAGAATTACCCAGATCCGGGACAATTATCAGAAGAAATTGTTGTGCTCAAAAAAATTCTCTCCAGGATAATCAGCTCTCTGAAGTCGAACAGCCGCTAATTATTAATTAGCACATTATTAATTAGCACATTACTTTTGCCGGATGAACGTATTAATACTCGGATCAGGCGGACGCGAGCATGCTTTCGCGTGGAAACTTTCTCAAAGCAAAAAACTCACGAAACTTTTTATCGCTCCCGGAAACGCGGGCACGGCCATGTGCGGAACGAATGTGGCGATGAGCGCGACCGATTTCCCTGCGATCAGAACTTTTGTGCTGGAACATAAAATTGAAATGGTGATCGTGGGGCCCGAAGATCCGCTGGTGAAAGGGGTGCATGATTTTTTTCTTGCCGATACGCAATTGAAAAATATTCCCGTGATCGGTCCGCCGAAAGCAGGAGCACAGCTCGAAGGCAGCAAGGATTTCTCGAAACAATTCATGATCCGTCATAAGATCCCGACAGCAGCGTATGAAACGTTCACGAAAGATTCGCTCGATGCTGGTTATAAATTTCTGGAGAAACTTTCTCCGCCGTATGTGTTGAAAGCCGACGGGCTCGCCGCAGGAAAAGGAGTCGTCATTCCAACTACACTTGATGCGGCAAAAGCGGAATTGAAAGCGATGCTGGCCGATGCGAAATTCGGTGACGCGAGTTCGAAAGTGGTGATCGAAGAATTTCTCAAGGGGATCGAACTCTCCGTGTTTGTGCTCACCGATGGAGTCTCTTACAAACTACTTCCGGCTGCAAAAGATTACAAACGCATTGGTGACGGTGATACCGGATTGAACACTGGCGGAATGGGTGCTGTTTCTCCCGTTCCGTTTGCCGACGAAGCGTTCCTGGAAAAAGTGGAAGAACGAATTGTCATTCCTACCATCGAGGGATTGAAGAAGGATAACATTCCGTATGTCGGATTCATTTTCATTGGTTTGATGAATGACAACGGCGATCCGAAAGTGATCGAATACAATTGCCGCATGGGCGATCCCGAAACGGAAGTTGTTTTGCCGAGAATAAAATCCGATCTGCTCGAGACATTCATAGCAGTGGCGGAGAAAAAACTTTCATCCTTCCATTTCGAACTGGACAACAGAACAGCCACAACAGTCATGATGGTGGCCGGAGGTTACCCGGGAGATTATGAAAAAGGGAAGATCATTTCCGGTTTGGAGAAAGTGAAAGATGCAGTTGCGTTTCATGCGGGAACCAAAAATGAAAATGGAAATGTGGTGACGAATGGAGGAAGGATCATCGCTTTTACCGCTTTGGGAAATTCCATTCCGGATGCGATAAAAAAATCTTATGACGCGGCGAATGAAGTGAAATTCGAAGGTTGTTATTTCAGGAAAGATATCGGGAAAGACCTGCTTTAGTACGAACTACGAAATCAGCGAATACGCTTAATGCGAAAATACTGAACGTGCGAATTACCCGTAGCGAAAGCGGCTATTTCGGTCAGCATAATTAGTGAATTCGTAGTTCGCATATTCGCCCATTTCGTAGTTCGTACAATAGAAAAGCCACATGTTTCCATTCAGCATTTACCAGCAGAGCCCGAATGAAAATTCGATCCCGCTGAAATCGCTGCTGTTTCCGAAACTGCTTTCACCTGCAAGTTGACGCCATGCGATCGATCCGATGAATGAAGTTCCTTTTTGAGCGATCACGTGTGAAAACTGGATTCCCGGCGCGAATTCAAAGAAGTCGTCAGCCGCCACTTTATAAGGATCGTAGCCGTTCTTGCGACGGGTTGAAATGAAGAAGAAACCGGGATGATAATCTTTTCTCAATGAAACCTGCATCCATCCTGTTCTTGCAAAAAGACAAACGTTATTCCGCGGGCGATTCAGCAATTGAAAAGTATTTACCAGGCAAACGCCGCCGAAATCCAGTCCCGGGTTTGAAACGATGTAGCCATATTTTTCTGTTGTTGCCGCCTCATAATTATTGAAGAATACTCCGAGCGCATAACGTGGTGTAAGATGATCATCTAGTTCAATGTCAAGCCCGGGAAATACTTCTCCATTCGTTTCGGAAAAGGAAAAGGCGGCTTCGAAACGGTAATGATCCGACATGGAATTCGCATGAGCGGAGTCGTTCACGGATCGCGCGAATAACGTAAAAGGGAAGAAGAATAAAATGAGAATACAGCAGTTTTTCATTTTGGATCCAAATGAAAAGCCCTCCATTCCTGAAGGGCTCTTTTTATTTTTGACGAAGGAATTATTTTCTTCCTTCTGTAAGTGCTTTCTTGTTGTATTTGTGCTGCCACAACATCCACCAGGTGAAACATACGAATCCGGCAAGGATGAAAACTTTATTCGGCGAAAGGTGCTGATAGGTCCACTCGAGAAGATGGAAAAATCTGTAAAACAAATGACCGACTTTCCACCAGAATCCTGTTTGTACGTCCATGACTATGCTTGTTAGGTTCGGCGTCAAAGTTAACAATTATCGGAAATCCCAAAACACTTATTCAATCGGGGTTTATGGCCTCAAATTAAGAGCGTTTTTTTGAATGATGGAAAGCCGCTGCGACTTAGGTTACTAGCAAACCGGAAGGGTTGTTGCCGATTTCTATCAGCTGGAGACCGGTGACCCAAAACCTGGAGACCGCTTTCCGCTTTCTGCCTACTTTTACACCGTGATCATACGAACCGTCCGGTCCAATAGTCCCGCCTCTTTACTGCTGATCCCTCTCGTGGCGATCGTCCTGTGGATTCCGGGATTCCTGCATCCGACTCCGCCTGTTCAACTGGTGGCCATGCCGTTATTCCGTGGCATCGACGCGTTCTGCAGGTCGCATCCGGAATTTGCCGTTACACTCGGATTCATTTTTTCCCTCGGGCAGGCATTTCTGCTCAATTATCTCATCCAGGTTCACCAGGTGCTCACCAAAAAATCGTGGTTGCCGGCTTTGCTTTTTGTCGTGCTCACAGCCTGTACGCCCGGGCTGCTTTGGTTTCATCCCGAAATGCCGGCGGGAATCCTTTTGCTCGGCACACTGCATTTGCTGCTCGGAACGTATCGTACCGATCGCGCTTTCGGCGCTGTTTTCAAAGCGGGATTTCTGCTCGGTTTGGCCGGACTCATTTATGCGCCATCGGTCGTCTTCGTTTTTTTCGGCATCATCGCGATCATCATTCTGCGTCCTTTTATCTGGAGAGAGTGGGTCATTTTCATCATCGGACTCACTATTCCGTGGATCTATTCCGGTGTCTGGTTTTTTCTGAAAGATGAATTGAAACCGTTGACACACGAAGTACTCATCGATCCGATCGTTCACCGCGATTTCTTCCTGAAACTGCCGATGGAATACTATGCGTTGAGCGCTGTCACGGGTTTATTGCTGATGGTCGCCGGGGCGCGATTCGTCGCCGGATCGGGAACATCAACACTCAAGACCAAAAAATCGGTGACGACGATGATCTGGTTTCTCATTATTTCTATCACTGCGGTTCTTCCCGCGCAGAATTATGCCGTGGCCGGATTCATCTTCTGCATTTATCCACTCTCCCTTTTTATCTCCAATTATTTTCTTCTTGCACGGAGACTGTGGATCGCCGAGATCATTTTCCTGATGTTATTGGGAAGTATCGCCGTTTCTTATTTCACAAAGGACATCATGGCGCTTTTCAGTTGATTCCCCGTTCATAAATTCCTTTTCGCGGTTCGCCCGCCTGCCGAAGCGTCGGAAAGTGCGTCGGCGGGCAGGTAGTTTCGTAAAAGTTCGCCGTTAGTACCCCCGCTATATCTTATCTTTGTATCTCAAAATCATCTCTATGAAAATCGGCGTTGTAATTTTTCCGGGATCGAACTGCGACCAGGATATGATCTATGTTCTGAAAAATATCATGGGACAGGAAGTGGTGGAGTTGTGGCACAAAGACCATGATCTGAAAGGTGTGGACATGGTGGTATTGCCGGGAGGATTTTCCTATGGCGATTACCTGCGCAGCGGTGCGATCGCGCGTTTTTCGCCGATCATGAAAGAAGTGATCGAGTTCGCCGGAAAAGGCGGTTATGTTTTCGGTGTGTGCAACGGTTTTCAGATTCTCTGCGAATCGGGATTGTTGCCCGGCGCATTGCTGCTGAATACCGAGCGCAAATTCATCTGCAGTAATGTTTACATCAAAGCGGCGAATAATTCCACGCTCATCACACAAGCCGTTCCTCAGGACAAAGCGCTCAAAATTCCGATCGCGCATGGCGAAGGAAGATTTTACGCAGCTCCTGAAGTTTTGGAAAAAATGAACGACAACGGGCAGATCATTTTCCGTTACTGCGATGCGAACGGAAACATCACACCGGAATCCAATCCGAACGGAGCCGAAGAAAATATCGCGGGCGTGTGTAATGAAGGAAAAAATGTTTTCGGAATGATGCCGCACCCCGAGCGCGCTGCCGATGGAGAATTGAGCAATACCGACGGTAAACTCATCTTCAAATCGCTCCTCTCACTCGTTCACGCTTAGTCAGTCTTCGGTACGTCCGCCGCGGCGGACTACTCAGTCTGACAATCATTCTTCCGTAATAATTTCTTTACAGTACGATTTGCTCAGGATTTATTGTCAGACTGAGCCTGTCGAAGGCTGACTCGGGCCTTTGAATAAATCTCATCTTCATTTTTTCCCTGTTGGTCGAAAAAGGCTTTGATTCCTGTTTCTGATTCCCCATCTTTTCATTCGCAAAAAATTTCCTCACACCTCTACGTCCACCCATGAAAAAAAATCTACTCTTCACCACTATCGTTGCGTTCGCGGCGACTTTTGTTTTCGCACAACATCACGCCGAGATCGGAACTCCGCAATGGTTCCAGGAACAGCAACCGATGAGACAAGGTCCGCACCAGTCTCCGCAGAACGGGAATGATACGCTGAGTACCCTCTACAGCAATACCGCTTGTGGTTTGAATTACCAGATGGTCTCGCAACGGCTTGGCCAGCGATTTTCTCCGGTGGGAATTGCACAACCTGCACCATATCTCCTCAGTGTGAGTCCATGCGCTACGATCCTCAAAGTTTATCTCTACACCGAAGCGCTTGGGGTCGCTCCATCCATTACTGCAACGCTCGTCGATCCTTCCAGTAACAGTTCATCATTTGCGATGACCAACATCGGAAGTTCGGTGGATGTTTGCTGGGGAATGAACGGAACGCATGTATGGCGCGCAGATGTAACATCAGCCTACACAGGTCCGGGAACATACATGCTGAGCGGGCTTCCGACGAGTGCCACTGCAACGAGTGCCGCTGTGGATGTAGAAGGAGCCACGTTGCTTGTGATCTACAGCGATCCTACAGCAGCGTACACCGGTTCGATCGTGATCGATGATGGTTGTCACACTGTTGTTGGAGGAACGATGGATCACACGATGCTGAACATCAACGCGTGCGCGAATTCAACTTTTGCTTCCGCGTTCATGCTCGTGGGTGATATGCAGATGAGCGGATATAACATCACGATGAACGGAGGAAACGTTACGCAGCCACAATGGAACTGGTGGAATGAGATCAGTGCTTCCACTTCGGTGACGAACGGACAGAATACCTGCCTCTATCATCTGAGTGATGCGAGTGATTGCTGGACACTTGCGATGGCGGGATTATATTATCAAACCGCATGCTCCTCCTGCACACCGATCGCAACGAATCTTACGCTCACCACTACTTCTTCACCGGAGAGCTGCAACGGAAACGGATCAGCTGCTGTGAATGTGACAGGCGGAAGCGGAAACTATACTTACCTGTGGTCACCGGGCGGACAAACAACTTCTTCCATTTCGAATCTCACTGCAGGAACATACACGGTGAATGTGCAGGACGGAACTGATTGTGCTTCGGCGGTTGTAACCGTTGGATACACGGGAATGAATCTCACCATGTCGTCAACCGCGGTAAGTTGTGCTTCACTGGGAAGCGCGTCGGTGAGTGTAACGGGTGGAGTAGGACCATACACGTATAGCTGGGCTCCATCGGGCGGAACTTCGGCAACAGCTTCGAATCTCGGCGCGGGAAATTATACGGTAACCGTTACCGATTCAGGAAGCGGTTGCACGATGACATCTTCCGTTAACGTTGCGAATAATTCTACGCTCTCCACTTATGTCTATACCACTCCGGACAGTTGCAACGGCCCTGCGGGAACAGCAATGGTTTATGTCAATGGAGGAACATCACCATATACTTATCTCTGGTCGCCTGGCGGACAAACAACATCAAACATCACTGGCCTTACACCAGGAAGTTACACTTGCGCTGTTACAGATGCTGCAGGATGTACATCTACAAGTTCAGGAACTGTTCTTGCCGCTTCACTCACGGTCATCACCGGATCACAGGGATATTATAGCTGCGGAGACTCGATCAATCTTTACGCATATGTGAGCGATCCGAACGCGACGATCGTTTGGTCACCATCCACTTATCTCAACAATCCGAATATTGCAAATCCGGTGAGTACAGCGACATCGAACATCACGTACACGTGCACCGCTACATCCGCGTGCGGAAGTGCGAGCGATACGTTCCAGGTTGTTATTGATTCTACGAATTATCATAACGAAGAGATCTGTTTTGTAACCTGCGATACTTCGATCAACAGGAACGTGATCATTTGGGAGCGCTGGAATTCTCCTGCAACCGGCAGTTACAATATTTATCGCGAGACCGCGGTCGCAGGACAATATGCATTGATCGGAACGCAACCGATCTCGCAATTCTCCACGTTCACCGACATGACTTCTAATCCGCAGGTGATGGCGCAGCGATACAAGATCACGACGGTGGATGCATGCGGAGATGAATCGGATACTTCTTATCACCATCGCACCATTCTCCTGCAGAGCAGCCCGAATGGAAACGGCGGATTCAACCTCAGCTGGAATGCGTATGAAGGTCTGCCGATCGCGACGTACAATATTTATCGCGGCACTGCGCTGAACAATCTCACGCTGCTCACTTCTGTCGGAGGAAATGTTTTCACTTACAACGATCTCAATCCGCCTGCAGGACAGAATTATTATCTCGTTGAAGCGGTTCATCCGTATGGTGGTTGTTCCCCATCACGGACAACAGCAGGCGCATACCAGCCTTTCGATTATGCAAGCGGACTTTCGAACATCAACATCGCTTCGCCTGATGGAATGGAAAGCATGCTGCTGCAGAACACGCTGAACATTTCTCCGAATCCGAACAACGGAAATTTTGATCTCGATGTGATGCTCGGCAATGCAGGAAGCGCGCAGATCACCATTCTCGACGGACTCGGTCAAATCGTTCACGCACAAACGGAAAATTCCGCTTCCGGAAATATTCACGTGAAGCTCGATCTTACTTCGCTCAGCAAAGGCGTTTATTTTGTGCAGGTGAGAAGTGAGAATGGAGTAGCGACGAAACGGTTGGTGATTCAGTAATAAGTCTGACTGGAAATAAAAAAGCGCTGGAGAATTTTCCGGCGCTTTTTTATTTCACAAAATGTATTCTGCAAACTTTACTTCTTATAAAAATCCATCGTCTTCAGATAACTCCACACTTCGGGAGTGAAGAACCGTGAGAGGTCTTTATTCTGTTTGATGCCGTCGCGCAGGAAGGAAGCGGAGATCTCCATTTGCGGCGCTTTGGTCATGATCACCGAAGGATGTTTCGCCAGGTCGCCGCCTTCGTGCCCGGGGCGCGGGTACACGCAGATCTTGTAATTATCGAGAATGAAATCGGCGTTCTTCCATTTGTGAAACGATTCGAGATTGTCAGAGCCCATGATGAGTACGAATTCATCGTTCGGGAATTTCTCTTTGATGTAAGCGAGTGTATTCACGGTGTAGGAAGGCTGCGGCAGATTGAATTCAATGTTACTCGCTTTCATCCGCTGGTCATCACCGATCGCGAGGCGCACCATCTGCAAACGCTGCAGGTCGCTCAATAAAGTTTTTTTATCCTTCAGCGGATTGTGCGGGCTCACCACGAACCACACGCGGTCGAGTCCCGCATACTCGAGCATATAATTCGCGAGCGCGAGGTGGCCGATATGGATAGGATTGAAACTTCCAAAAAAGAGTCCGATTTTCATGGCGTACTAACTACTAACAAGACACTAAAGTACGAACCGCTGAAAATACTAAATCCATTTTTCGACATATTGGTGCTTTAGAGGTTCGTATTTTCGGATTCGGTTCGCAGTTAGTACCCAATATCAGCTGATGAATTCACGAAGTATTTTCTCTGCCTCAACAAATGCCACCTGCAGGTCTTCGTTAATGAGAATTTTATCAAAGTCTTTCGCGTAGATCATCTCACTTGCCGATTTCGCGACGCGCATTTTTATTTTTTCTTCGGACTCGGTCGCGCGCCGGCGTAAACGTGATTCAAGCGCTTCGATGGAAGGCGGATTGACGAAGATCGCGAGTGCTTTATCACCGAAAATTCTTTTGAGATTCAATCCGCCTTTTACATCCACGTCGAAGATCACGTGATGGCCTTTTCTCCAGATGCGTTCCACTTCAGACTTGAGCGTGCCGTACAATTGCCCGGGATAAACTTCTTCCCATTCCACGAATTCTCCTTTGGCAATGCGGTCGCGGAATTCCTTTTCCGAATAGAAATAATAATCCGTTCCGAAACTTTCATCTCCGCGCGGCGGACGGCTCGTGGCGGAAACGGAAAATTCGAGCGAAGGAAAAACAGTGAGCAGGTGATGAACGATGGTCGTTTTACCTGCGCCCGATGGTGCTGAAAAGATTATCAATTTTCCTTCCATTCGAATTCAATATTCAACATTCAAGATTGAATATTACCTGTTGGTAAATTTATGACCTTTTTGTCCGGAATTACTCAGGTAATTGATGAATCCCTCAAGCTCACCACTGATTCTTTCAGCATCCATCTTTAATTTGTCAAATTCATCCTGTGTGATGTATCCGCAATCCAGGCATCTGTAGAGTTGCGATCGGAATTCCCCGGCAGACCCTTTCGAATAAGAAAGGAAAGCGATGAATTCTTTGTTTCCTCCACGTTCAAAGCCTTCAGAGATATTATCCATCACCGAACCGGAAGATCCGCTCATCTGATCTTTGAG
>DATJEX010000189.1:0-23029 GCA_035496135.1 Bacteroidia bacterium | reverse complement strand
CTGCCACCGGATTGCTCGAGCGGATGTCCCTGGATGTAAATGTCGGAGAGATAGAAAGAAGTTCCGAAGCTACGGTCGAAAATGAGCAGAAGCGCGCAGGAGAAAAGTACCGGGAAAGAAAGTACACCGAGGATCGCAGTGACGAAGAACGCCCAGACAGTAAGCGGAAGGCGTGTCATCTTCATTCCTTTTGTGCGCATGTTGATAACGGTGATGATGTAGTTCAATCCACCGAGGAGTGACGATACGATGAACAGCGACATGGAAACGAGCCAGAGCGTCATACCTGTTCCTGATCCGGGAATAGCCTGTGGTAACGCGGAGAGTGGAGGATAAACCGTCCATCCTGCGGAAGCGGCACCGTCTTCAACGAAGAGTGAAATGATCATCACAAGACTTGATGCGAAGAAGAACCAATACGAGAGCATGTTCAGAAATCCCGAAGCCATATCCCGCGCACCGACCTGGTAAGGAATGAGAAGGTTGGAGAATGTTCCGCTCAGTCCGCCTGTCAATACCATGAAGACCATGATCGTTCCGTGAATGGTGATGAGCGCGAGATAAGCGTCTGGAGAAAGAACTCCTTTCGGGCCCCACTTGTCACCCATTACCGCATTGATGAACGCGAATTTCTCTCCCGGCCACGCCAACTGCAAACGGAAAACGATCGACATCACCATCGCCGTACAAGCCATGATGACCGCTGTGATGAGAAACTGTCTCGAGATGACCTTGTGGTCCATACTGAAGACATATTTCTGAATGAATGTCTGGTGATGATCATGATCATCGTGTCCATGATGCGCATGCGCGTCGTGCTCGAGTGTTTGAGCGTGCAACTCACTATGTGCGTGCATATCAGCCATTGTTTTTTATTTTAAGTTTTTAATTCTCTTTTCTATTGACAATATTCAGCTTCATTTCGTCACCTGCGCCATCATCGGGGCCGTTTTGCCGTCGAAGAAAGCCTTGTGACGTTTCATGAATGCATTGTATTCGTCTTTCGTTCCTACTACTACAAGCAATTGCATGTTCCAGTGCGATGCTCCGCAGATCTTGTTACACATGAGCAGGTAATCGAACTGGATCGGGTCTCTTTTGGTCGCCTGTCCGCTGTTGATCTCCGCCTGGTGATCCTCATTCCATTGTTTGCGGACACGGTTCACATCAGCGATGAGGTTGATCACATAAGGATCTTTACGCATCTCCGCGGTGGTCTTGATCGGTTTGAAATGAAAATACGTTTCCATTCCGGGAACAGCATTCATCTGTGCACGGAAATCAGGGAAATAAGCGGAGTGGATCACGTCGCGTGAACGGATGTGGAAATCCACTTCTTCATTCACGGGAAGGAAAAGTGTGTCGTTCACGATCACATCATCATATCCATTATGGTCGGTCGAGTCAAGTCCAAGATCGTTCGTGCCGGTGATCAACAGGTAATTCGCTTTACCAAGTTCATTATCTGCACCGGAGTAACGTGCTTTCCAGTTGAATTGCTGTGCATAAAGTTCGATCACGCGTGTTCCTTTCGGCGGAGCATCCATCGTGTTATTCCACAAACGGATACCAAGGAAAATGATGATGAAAAGAACAACTGCAGGAACGCCGGTCCAGAGCATCTCGAGACGGTTGTTGTGTGTGTAATACGTTGCTTTCTGTCCATCACGACCGTAATACTTCCACCCCATGTAGAAGAGGGCGAAATTGGTGATGATGAAAACAATGATGATGATGAGGAAGTTGAAATTCAACAGCCAGTCGATCTCCACGCCATGCGCCGAGCCGGAAGGAGGAAGCAGCTTGTCCTTGTAGACTTCATAGTTCCAGATGCAGAATGCCATCAGCGCGAAATAGAACGCCATCATCATTCTTCCGTTGAAACGGTTGTCGCGTTCAGTGACCTTGTTCGGATCAATTCCTTTCAGTTTCGCTGACAGTTCAACGACTCGGACGAGTTGCCAGATGGCAGCTGCTGCGAGGATCAGTACGATATAGACCAGGTAGTGCATAGTGTTGAAATATTTTCAGATATGAGTCTGTACTTTTTTAAGCGTGATGGTGTAATCCTTCTTCGAGAAGCGCGTGATTCTTCGCGAGCATCGGGGCTTTTGATAAGGAACGCAGGATCCAGAAGGTGAAGAACGAAGCGAAAGCCAGGAACATTCCGATCTCGATTCCACCGATACCCCAATTGGATGCGACCGTTGACGGCATCACCATCAGGAACGTGTCGGTCCAGTGGAAGAACACGATGAGCAATGCGACGAAGAGCAGGAATGATTTGTTTCTTTTCGCATCGCGCGACATGAGCACGAGCATCGGGAAAGCGAAATTCACGATCATCGTGATCCAGAACAATCCGCGGTATTGCTCCCAGCGCTGTTGATAGTACACCACTTCTTCAGGAATGTTGGAATACCAGATGAGCATGAATTGTGCGAACCAGAGGTAAGTCCAGAGGAAAGAAATAGCGAACATCCATTTTCCGAGATCGTGCACGTGTGAAGCATTCACATATTCCATCTGGTCGCGTGATTTCAGATGCATTACGAGAAGGTTTGAAACGATCACCGCACCGAGCCACCATCCCGCGAAATTGTACCATCCGAAAAGTGTACTGTACCAGTGCGCGTCGAGTGACATCATCACATCCCATGAATAAACAGAAGAGGTAAAGCCGAAGAACACCAGGAAGATCGCGGCATTTTTCATATTCTTCAACCAGTTGGCTGGCGAATCGCTTTCGCGCATCACATCTTCCGCCATAGCGTTCTTGCGCGTCCAGTTCTGGTAAAGGCAATAGCCACCCAGAAAAACGATGATGCGTGCCCAGAAAAAGAGATCGCCGAAATAGGCTTTCTTGTGATACATCACCGGATCGAAATTCGCTCCGCCTTTTTCATACAGGGAAGGATCCTGCCAGTGGTAAAGATGATGGAGGTGCATGCGTCCCGCGAGGAGAATGACAACGATCAAACCCATTCCGATCGGAAGGAAAGAACCGATGGCACTGAACAAACGCATGAACACTGTGCTCCAGGAAGCCTGTGCGGCATATTGCAGCGCATAGAAGAATGTCGCTCCGAGAGCGATGCCTCCGAAGAAATAACTGTTCACAAGGAGATTCGCCCACAAACGCTGACCGAGTGTAGCACGATGATCCTCCATTCCATCCGCTACTCCGGCCGTTTCCGGCGCGTGACGGAAAACCATTCCGAGAATGATCAGGAGAATTCCAACTCCGAAAAGGATCCACAGGTTGCGCTGTGCCTTGCTCGAGAAGTTGTAAGTGAGATTATTCAGATTTACGTTGCTCATATTTCAGATCAGTTCTGTAATGGATATTATTTTGTTCCGTTGTTACCAGCTGCAGGTTTTGGTTTTGTAGAATCAGTCGCGGTCTGCATCGCGGCAAGATCAGCCTGCCATGCACTCCATGCTTTTCCACCACGACCCAAACGCTGTACATATTGAATGATCTGCCAGCGCTCTTCAGGAGAAACCTGTCCGGCGTGCGATCCCATGTTTCTTATTCCGTAAGTGATCACCCAGTAAATGTGACCATCGGTAAGCCATCCTTTTTTATAGAGATCGGCGTAGTTCGGTGGCTGCGCTCCATATTTACCTGAACTCACGAGTGGTCCCTGGCCATCACCAGCAGCCCCGTGACAATAAATGCAGAAGCGGGTGAAGAGGAATTTTCCTTTGTCCTCGATCGAATCGCTGTGCGGGATCGGGCTTTTCCAGTACATGGACGCCATCGTATCTCCCTGCGGAGTGTTCGGGTACGGGAATGGTGTGAATCCAACAGGAATTGTTCCTTCCGGCGGAAGCATATTTCCCATGCTGTCGTTCTTGGAATTCCACGGATTCTTTCCGTTGGTTTCAACAGAAGGGCTGCGATACATATCAGGCATGTACTCGAATCCCGGTGAGTCCGGATTTTCTTTCACACATGCGTTGAAAAGTATGGAAGCTGTGATCGCAACGCCGAGTGTGAGGAATATTGTTTTGGTCTTTTTCATCATATCGTTGTTGGGATCAGATTACGTTTACTTCAGATGCGCCGGATGAGCGGAGCAGGTTTACGATTTTGGATTCATCATCCGCACTTACTTCCACACAGATCATGAATTTGTCATCAGTCGTCCGTGGATCAGGATTCTTCGGAGAAACACCAGGGAGCAACCAGCTGCGGAGCAGGAAGGTGAGCGCCATTCCGTGACCGGCACAGAATACGGTAAGCTCGAATGTTACCGGAATGAAAGCAGGCCAGTTCATGTAATACCAGAAGCTCGGTTTACCACCGATGTCGGTCGGCCAGTCGTTGGTCATCATATACCATGTCATGAGAATGGCGAGAGATGTTCCGGTGATACCGTAAATGAATGCGCAGATCGCGATCCGTGTGCGCGGAATGCCGATGATCTCATCGATACCATGCACAGGGAATGGAGAGAACACATCTTTCACTTTGATGTGATTGGAGCGAAGCTGTTTCGCCCCTTCAACGATCTGATCTTCGTCGTCGTAGATTCCGTGAATTGTTTTGGTCGCTGCCATAATTTTATTTTTCTGTCACTTGATTAGTGAGAAGCTTCTGTTGCCATTTGTTTTTTCGCCGCACGTTTCTTCTTGTATTCCTCGCCTGATGATTTGAGAATGGTCTTTAATTCGCTCAATGCAATTACAGGGAACGTCCTTGAGAATAACAGGAAACAGGTGAAGAAGAATCCGATCGTGCCGATGAAAATTCCGATCTCCACCCACGTCGGGTGATACATCGTCCAGGAAGAAGGAAGGAAGTCACGGTGAATGGAAGTCACGATGATCACGAATCGTTCGAACCACATTCCGATATTCACGACGATGGAAAGGAAGAATGAAGCGAGCAGCGATGTGCGGATACGTTTGATCCAGAACAACTGCGGAGAAACAACGTTACAGGTCATCATTCCCCAATAACTCCACCAGTATGGACCGGTAGCACGGTTAAGGAACGCATAGCCTTCATATTCGACACCCGAGTACCAGGAGATGAAAAGCTCGGAGAGATAAGCGACACCGACCATCGAACCTGTGAGCGTGATGATGATGTTCATCATTTCCATGTGCTGAATAGTGATGTAATGTTCGAGGTTCAATACTTTTCTCATGATGAGAAGAAGTGTGGATACCATCGCGAATCCGGAGAAGATAGCACCGGCAACGAAGTAAGGAGGGAAGATCGTGGTGTGCCAACCCGGAACAACCGATGTCGCGAAGTCCATGGAGACAATAGAGTGAACCGAGAATACAAGTGGTGTGGAAAGTCCTGCGAGTACGAGCGAAACTTCTTCGAAACGTGACCAGTCGCGTGCGCGTCCGCTCCATCCGAATGAAAGCAGGCGATATACTTTTTCCTGCATCGGTTTGCCCAGCATTTTGAAACGATCACGGATCGCACCGAAATCAGGAATGAGTCCAAGATACCAGAACACCAGTGAAATGGTGAAGTAAGTGGATACCGCGAATACGTCCCACATGAGTGGTGAGTTGAAATTCACCCAGAGTGAACCGAACTGGTTTGCGTGAGGGAACAACCAGTAGTCAACCCACGGACGGCCGGTGTGCATCGTTACGAAAACAGCGGCGCACATTACGGCGAAGATCGTCATCGCTTCCGCCGAACGGTTGATGGCCATACGCCATTTCTGACGGAACAGCAGAAGTACGGCGGAGATAAGGGTTCCGGCGTGACCGATACCGATCCACCAAACGAAGTTGGTGATGTCCCACGCCCAACCGACTGTTTTGTTCGCACCCCATTGACCGATACCGGTACCAATGGTATATGCCAGACAACTAAAGCCCCAGATCATGGCGCAAACCGAGATGGCGAAAACAAGTTTCCACCATTTGTTTGCTTTTCCTTCGATCGGCGCAGAGATCTCTGTGGTGATCTCGTGATAAGTCTTGTTACCAAGGATCAGCGGGTCTCTGACCGGAGATTCATAATGTTGCATATCGTTCTCTTTATTTCAATTCTTATTAAACGTGAGCATTTTCGTCTTCGCGGTTCCACACTTTCGTGAGATAGAAAACCGATGGACGAACACCGAGTTCTTCAAGCATTTCGAATTTGCGTCCTGAATTATACCATGCTGAAACTTCGCTCTTATCATCGTTAAGATCACCGAAGATGATCGCGTTGGTCGGGCAGGATTGTGAACAAGCGGTCTGGATCTCTCCATCGATCGGGCGGCGGCTTGCTTTTTTCGCGTCGAGTTTGCCTGCCTGGATACGCTGTACGCACATGGAACATTTTTCCATTACACCGCGTGAACGAACCACTACATCCGGATTGAGCACCATTCTTCCGAGCAGGTCCTGTGCCGGATTGATGTCTTTGAATTTATCGTATTCAACATAGTTGAACCAGTTGAATCGGCGCACTTTGAACGGACAGTTGTTAGCACAGTAACGTGTTCCGACACAACGGTTGTAAACCATCTGGTTCAGTCCTTCGCTGCTGTGGTTGGTCGCCAATACCGGGCAAACTGTTTCGCAAGGCGCGTGATTACAGTGCTGGCACATCAATGGCTGGAAAACGACTTTCGGATTGTCGAACGTCGGGCTTTCCATTTTACGGTACATTTCTTTTGTACCCATATCGCCTTTGTCTTCTTCCACTTCCTTCACCGTATCACTGCTGTAGTAACGGTCGATACGGATCCAGTGCATTTCGCGGCTGCGGCGAACCTGGTCTTTGCCAACAACAGCTACGTTATTCTCTGCATTGCAGCTCACCACGCAGGCTCCGCATCCAATGCAGGAATTGAGATCGATCGCAAGCGCCCATTTGTGGTTCGGGCGTTCGAAGCTGTTCCAGAGATTCACATCTTCCACATCTTTCTCACCGGCGTATGTTTCCATGGTCGGTTTAGGATTTCCCGCACGCTCGTCTTTTGAATAATTCGTCAATGTGGTTTCACGAAGGAGGTCTTCGTTACGACCCATGATCGTACCGTGAACCTGGGTGGATGCGATCTCATGCTGTTCATCTCCTGTCGCGGCAACGCTTACATTATATACGTTGTATTCCATTGTGCCACCCGCCTCGTTCCAACCCACTGATGGATAAATATTCTTTCCGACAGCGTCAATGACCTCGTTAAAACCGGTACGTCCGTACCCAACAGCGATACCGATCGTTCCTTTTGTCTGACCAGGCTGGAACCAAACAGGAAGTTTGGTTTTCACGCCATTCGCTGTTACTTCAACAATATCAAGTGCATCTTCCAGTTCATCAAAACGAACAAGAATATCATCTTCCACTCCGAACAACTTCAGCGCCTGCACGTCAGAAGGATTCATGGTCACATAATTGTCCCACGTGATCTTGGTGATCGGATCAGGCATCTCCTGCAACCATGGATTCTGTGATTGATTACCGGAACCCATTGAAGTTTTCTGGTAGATCGAAAGTTCGTAAGTGCCTCCTTTGATCGCGTTGATCTGTGAAGCGGCGTCGCTCAGTGAAAGGGTTCCGCCCGTGAATGCAACCGCATCAAGCATCGCATTCGGAGGAGGAGTTTGCGCATTCACATTAGCTGTTGAATCTGCTGCAGGTTTTGCAGCAGGTTTCGGATTCGCATCCTGTTTATCTACAACAACTGCCATCGGCATATCCACCACTCCATCGCGAACTGAATTGTTCCAGTAGGAAGTGAAATCCATTACCGGGGCATTCATCTTCCACATCTTCTGGATGTAGGAATGATAATCGGAATTATTGCCCGCCCAGGTAAGGAAACTTTCCTGTGCGTGACGAGTGTCAAACAACGGGCGGATCGCAGGTTGCTGCAGGCTGAATTGTCTCGTGCGTGGATAATAATCGTTCCATGCTTCGAGGTAATGATGATCAGGAAGGATCCAGTCACACGCAGAAGCTGTTTCATCGGTGTGAGAAGCGAATGAAACACGGAGTGAAAGTTTCTTCATCGCATCGGCGAATTTCAATGCGCCTGGTGCTGAATAAACGGGATTTGTATTGTAGAAAATAACAGTGTCGATCGCTGTTCCGAAATCATCCACCGCTTTTTTGAACGCACTATCATCACCCTGGTGAGTGAGATCTTTGATATCTGTATTAATAGTAGTGCCGTAAGAACCGAGCGTTCTGTTGATCTCGTTCACCACCACCTGGATCGCTGGATCATTCGAACCGGAAACCACAAGTGCTTTCCCTTTTGCATTCTTTAATGCGTCGACCACTTTTCCAACTTCTTTCGTCATCACTGCTGCTGAAGCAGAAGCAGATCCGCCGAGGCCGGAAAGGATTCCAAGTGCAACCGCGCCGAGTTGTGATGGTTTGACCGGGAAACGCTCATCGGCATTCGAACCTGTTACAGAGAGAATCGATTCGAATTGATAATGCTTCGACATCGCTTTTTTATCCGTGCCTACTTTTCTTGTCAAGCCATACTGACGTGCGTGTTCAACCGGTGAAAGCCAGTTCACGAGGAAATCGCATCCGAGGGAAACGATCACGTCTGCTTTGTCGAAATTATATGTTGGAATGAACGCGCTTCCGAAGGTAGAGTTGTTCGCTTTCAGAATGCCGGAGTAAGAGATCGCATCATAAGTAACATGACGGACGTTCTTGTACTTCGCCGCAAATTCAGCGATCGCAGCTTTGGTTGAAGGAGAAGCGATCGTGGAAGAAATGATAGCGATTCCTTTTGACTGCGCGAATTTTGGTCCGAGCGCCGCATCAGCATCCTGCCATGATTTGCTTACCCAAGCAGAACCATTTTTCATTTTGGCCCCCTGCAAACGTGTGCTGTCATATAAAGAAAGAACGGAAGATTGAACACGAGCGTTCAATCCGCCTCTTTTTCCGTCGCCGGTAATTTTTGAAAGCGGGTTCGCTTCGATCTTGATCGGGCGTCCTTCTCTTGTCTTTACAAGAACGGAAGCGTAGTCATGTCCATCGAAGAAGGTAGACGCATACCAGTTGGCAACACCCGGGATGATCTCCTCGGGACGCTGAACGTACGGCATCGTTTTCATTACAGGAGTTTCGCACGCTGCAAGTGTTGCTGCAACGGTAGAGAATCCGAGGAACTTCAGGAAGTCGCGGCGATTGGTGGAAGATGATTCCATCTTCGCGCTATCACCGATGAATTCCTCTACCGGAATATATTCTGCGAATTCGCTCTGGTGCTTTTCAACGAATTTCTCGTCGTTCAGCTGTGCGATCCCTTTCCAGTATTTTGTTTCGTTCGCCATATGCTTGGTTATTCTGTATGCGTGAATTTTATTTTTTAGAGATTAATAGTGGCAGCGTGAACATTCGATTCCACCAACCATCGATACGGTGATCGTCTGGTCTTTGTATTTCTCTTTCATTTTCTCGTGAAGCGCGGTGTAATATCCGTTTCCGTCCATTGCCACCGGTGTGGTGCGGTGACAGTTGATGCACCATCCCATTGTGAGCGGGCGCTGCTGTTCAACCGTGGTCATGCTCTTCACATCACCGTGACAGGTTTCGCACTGCTGTTTTCCAACCACTACGTGCTGCTGGTGTGAGAAGAAAACGTGGTCAGGCAGAACGTGAACTTTGTTCCACTGCACAGGATGTTGTGGAAGAGAGAAGGTTTTTGTTACCGGATCCCAGCCAGTCGCGTAATAAATTTTTGCGATCTCTGTTTTGGATTCGTCTGTTCCTGCCTGGTTCTGGCTGATCACTTTGTGGCAATTCATGCAGACCATAACAGGAGGAATTCCTGCTGTCTTCGAATGATCGACACCGGAGTGACAGTATTGACACTGAATCCCGTTTCCGCCATTGGCCACATCACCCGCGTGAATTTTGTGAGAGAAATTAATTGGCTGTGAAGGATGATAACCAACCCATTCGTCCGGATGAACTTCTTCGGCATAAACGCCAATGCCTTTGAGCGCATACCAGCCTTTTACGATGAGGCAACAGAAAAGCAGGAAGCCCATGAGCGCCACTTTCCGTTTGTTGTTGTTCATCCAGTCTTTTGAAGCTTCGAGGAAAGGAAGCGCTGGCTCTTCGGCACGGCCTTCTTTTTCGGCAAGCGCATTGCGAAGATTGATCTTGGTGTAACGGAGGATCGCGATGATACCGATGAGCACCACGAGAATGATCACGATGATGAAAAGATTATCGCCGGAGTTATCCGTTGCAGCTGTTGTCGTTGCAGTAGCAAGATTCTGTCCTGTTGGTTTGGGATCCCCTCCTTTGTCGGCATAAGCGAGAATCGCATCGATCTCCTCATCGGTCAGATCAGTTCCGAAAACGGTCATCGTCTTTCCGCCGAATTTTGCGAAGATCGAAGCAGCGTACGCATCTCCGCTCGCACGAAGTTTGTTGTTGTCATGCACCCATGCACGCGCCCATTCCGGACTTGGAACACGACCCAGCACACCTTGCAATCCGGGTCCGGTGAGAACCTGGTCATTGGTGTAGTGACATGAACCGCATTTGGATTTGAAGAGGGCTTTCCCGTCTGGAGCTGCGAATGCAGAAATGCTGAAGAATAGGGAAATTGCCAGGGTAAAAAGAACGACAAAGCGGCGACTTTGTGCGTTTTGCCATTGGTGGCTTTTCATATAGCGTGTTTTGGCGTTGGCGTTTGAAAATTCTGTCCTTACACTATAAGGCGAGGCAAATTTATGAGAAACCCTATTCCAAGATTCCCGGAAAAGGGGAAATAATTAACCGGGATTTAATTTATAATGATTCTAAATAAACGTTAACGCAAGAGTGAAAAAATGAACATCATCAACACCGTTTTTTTGTTCGTCCAATTCATCTGCGAAACGACTGAAACTGGCGAGGAAAAGGCTTTGGCTGTCGATAAAAAAAGCCCGGGAACGGTATGGTTTTTGGTTATTTTTGCCCGTAATGCTCCGACTCTTTTTCATTTTTCTCGTCAGCCTGTTTTCAACAGCATTCCTGAACGCTCAAACTGCGGCCGATTCACTCCAGAAGGATGTGGACGCCGATTCGCGCGTGAAAGTGGTGATGGATAAACAGATCGAAGTGAATTCCAAAGGAAAAGAAGAGGGCTATCGTGTGCAGATCTATTTCGGCGCTGATAAAGTGAAAGCCAACGCGATGAAGGCACAATTCCTCGCGCGTTATGCGGATGATGCACACGCGTACGAGATCTACGAAGTGCCGAATTTCAAGATCCGCGTCGGCGATTTTCACACCAAACTGGAAGCCTACGCGTTTCTGAAAGAGATCAAAGCTGAATTTCCTTCAGCATTCATCGTCGAGAGTGAGATCGACGACAAGGAGTGATCTTTTGTAAGCAATAATTTTCTTAATTTCCTGAAATGAAGAAGTTGTTCATTCTTCCGATCGTGCTCTTACTTTTTTCCTGCTCGAAAAAAGAACCGCTTGATATGGACAGCAATATCACGAGAAGTGATTATTACGGGACCAATGCAGCCGGCGATACGATTTGCCGCATTTACATCCCGAACGGATTTACCCCGAACGGCGATGGTGTGAATGATTTCTATTACATCAGCGGAACCGGAATTTCGCAGGATAATTTCCAGATGAAGATCCTCGCGCGGAATGCGAATGAACTTTTCTATTCGAACGAACTTAACTATGGATGGGATGGCGCTATACAGGGAAGAGCAAACATCTGTTCGGCCGGAATTTATGAAGCGCACATCGATGTTTCGGATACGCTCGGAAAAATCTATCATTTCGTCCAGCCCTTCATGCTGTACAAATGATCACTCGATCCAGCGAAGATTCGTTCTGCTCTGTTCCCATTTTTTTTCTGCGAACCGGTAACAGAAATGTATTTCGTGCACGCCTCCGCTCCATCCCGCAAGATCATTCACCGATTTGTCGAATGAATAGCGCAGCATGAAATTCCGGAGATCATAACCGGCCGAGAACATCATCGCGTCCAGGTTGCGGTACCCGATCCCGAACTGGAATGACTTGTAAGAAGTCAAAAGATCCAGTGAGAGGCTTTCAAAATCCTGTTGCTTGATGAAAATGACAGACGGCACAAAAAGAAAATTGGCTCCGGCCGCGATCCTCACTGCCGCAAAGTTGGTGTAACGGAAAGGCAGTTGTGAACTCCGAACAAATCCTTCTTTGGGCTCATTCAGATGATAGACAGCCAGACCAGCAGCAAACCAACGGGAATAAATGAGCAATCCTGCCGAAAGGTCGAGTATTGACTCGGAGGATTTTCCCTGGAAATCATTCGTGCTGTAAATGATTCCACGTCTTGGATCGATCATATCACCGAATGTGATCTTTGAAAAATCGAAAGTTTTGTTCTGATAGGCTACGCTGAATGCCGGTTGAATGATCAACCTTCCTTTTCCGGTGGTGTCTTTATGCAAAGCGAAATAAGGCGCATAATCAATTTGTAATCGGTCGGTGTTGATCATGCCGCGTCCGGCATTGTCATGAATGTATTCCGCTCCTACTCCTCCTGCTTTGTGAAAATACTGATCGTATGAAGCGACGTAAGTCTGGTAACTTCCATTGAGTTTCGGCCATTGCAGTCGGTAACCGGCCTCTGCTCTTCCGCACGCCCACGATCCGGCAAAAGCGGGATTAGTATTCTGAAGCGCCCACGCATGCGAAGAGAAAACCGCATCCTGCGCATTCACAAAAACAGAAATAAAAAATGTTGCCGTGAAAAATATTTTTTTCATCAGGGGTGTTCCGGGTTTGCCAATAGCAAGTTAAAAAAAAGTCCGCAAGATGTTTGCGGACTTCTATGATTTCATTCTGATCATTCACTCAGATCGAAACTCTCTAAGAATTTCGTCGTGTAATTTCCCGCAATGAAATTCGGATCCTTCATCAGACGAAGATGGAATGGAATGGTAGTCTTCACTCCTTCGATCACGAATTCACTCAGCGCACGGTGCATTTTCGCAATAGCTTCTTCGCGCGTCTGCGCCATCGTGATGAGTTTCGCCACCATCGAATCGTAGTTCGGCGGGATCGTGTAGCCCGCGTAGATGTGCGAGTCCACGCGCACGCCGTGTCCGCCCGGTGTGTGAAGTACGGTGATTTTTCCCGGTGACGGACGGAAATTATTGAACGGATCTTCCGCGTTGATGCGGCATTCGATCGCGTGCAATTGGGGATAATAATTTTTTCCCGAGATCGGAACGCCGGCAGCAATGAGGATCTGTTCGCGGATCAGGTCGTAGTCGATCACTTCTTCGGTGATCGGATGTTCCACCTGGATACGCGTATTCATTTCCATGAAATAGAAATTGCGGTGCTTGTCGACGAGGAATTCGACTGTACCGACTCCTTCGTAATTCACGGCAGAGCCTGCTTTGATCGCGGCTTCTCCCATTTTATCGCGCAATTCCTGCGTCATGAATGGAGAAGGCGTTTCCTCCGCTAATTTCTGGTGACGGCGCTGAATGGAACAATCGCGTTCACTCAGGTGACAGACTTTTCCATATTGATCACCTGCGATCTGAATCTCGATGTGGCGAGGTTCCTCGATGTATTTTTCCATGTACATCGCACCGTTTCCGAATGCAGCTTCTGCTTCTTTCACGGCGTTCTCG
The DNA here is from genome assembly GCA_035496135.1 of Bacteroidia bacterium. Taxonomy (GTDB): domain Bacteria; phylum Bacteroidota; class Bacteroidia; order Palsa-965; family Palsa-965. The sequence goes on along the minus strand of DATJEX010000189.1, from coordinate 9,433 downwards.
AATTGCGCTTCGAGTTCTTCTTCTTTCCAGATGATGCGCATTCCTTTTCCGCCACCACCAGCAGTTGCTTTGATGATGACCGGATATCCAACTTCAAGCGCGGTTACTTTCGCGCTTTCAATGTCCGTCAATAATCCTGCAGAACCGGGAACGCATGGAACGCCGGCAGAAAGCATCGTTGCTTTTGCATTGGATTTATCACCCATCGCTTCGATCTGCTCGGGAGTTGCACCAATGAATTTTATTCCGTGCTCGGCGCAAATGCGGGAGAACTTTGCATTCTCGGAGAGAAAACCATAACCCGGATGGATCGCATCGGCATTGGTGATCTCTGCAGCGGCAATGATGTTCGGAATATTGAGATAGGATTCTTTACTCGGGGGAGGACCGATACAAACGGCTTCGTCTGCGAATTTTACGTGGAGGGAATCTTTGTCGGCAGTAGAATAAACTGCGACCGTTTTGATCCCCATCTCGCGGCAGGTACGGATGATGCGCAATGCGATCTCGCCGCGGTTAGCGACCATGATCTTTTTGAACATCTTCTCTTTCTGTTTTTCTTTTTTAGCCATGATTTAGTTAGGAGTTTGGAGGGAGGAGAGAGGAGAACTGAAATTCCTTAACGGGAATCTCCGATCTTCTTTCTCCGATCTCCCAGTTAATTAATCAAGTTCAACAAAAAACAACAACTAATCATATTCAACCAATAATACATCATCAACAAGAACTTTCACGATACGTCCGCTGATCTCGCTTTCGATCTCGTTGAAGAGTTTCATCGCTTCGATGATGCAAAGCACTTTACCCGGCTTGATCTCGTCGCCGACATTCGCGAAGATCGGTTTGTCCGGTCCCGGAGCGCGGTAGAATGTTCCGATCATCGGCGATTTTATCGTGACGAGCTTCGATTCATCGGCAGGAGCTGCTGATTCCTTTTTCTGTTCCGCTGATCTTGTTTCCGCGGATTGTTGTGCGACCGGCTGGAAAACGGGTTGCGCTACCGGCGCCTGAACCATCGGAACGCTCTGCTGGATGACCATCGGCGAAGAGGATTTGTCGCTCTTCGAATTTGTTTTGATGGTGATCTTCACATCTTTTGTTTCCAACTCAACTTCGCTGACGCCTGATTTGGCTACAAACTTGATCAGGTCCTGGATTTCATTCAGTTTCATCGCGTGCGTTTTTTGGTTAATTGATATTGATACTGGTCTTTGATCTTTTTGAAAATTATTTAGTGTCGTAAGCCCATTTCACCCAGATCGCTCCCCAGGTAAAACCGCCGCCGAATGCAGAGAGAATGAGATTATCACCCTTCTTCAGTTTGCTTTCATAATCCATCAGCAGCAATGGAATGGTTCCTGCAGTTGTATTTCCATACCGTTCAATGTTCATCATCACTTTTTCCGGGCCCACTCCCATCCGATGCGCTGTTGCATCCACAATCCGTTTGTTGGCCTGGTGCGGAACAAGGTAAGCGACATCTTCGGGTTTGAGATTGTTCTTCTCCATCATCTTGGCCGAAACTTCCGCCATGTTCGCCACTGCATATTTGAAAACTGCTTGTCCTTCCTGCTTTACATAATGCATTTTGTTGTCAACTGTTTCGTGTGAAGCCGGACGTTTTGATCCACCTGCAGGAGCGTAGAGGTATTGAATTCCGGAGCCATCCGCATGAAGATCAAAATCCATCACGCCTTCATCAGCAGTTGTTGGCTCGAGCAATACCGCTCCGCCTCCATCACCGAAAATAATACAGGTCGCACGATCGGCATAATCGATGATCGCCGACATTTTATCGGCACCAACTACAATTACTTTTTTGTAACGGCCCGTCTCGATGAATTGTGTTCCTGTCGCAAGCGCGTAAAGAAATCCGGAACAAGCGGCTGAGAGATCGAATCCCCATGCTTTTTTCATTCCGAGTTTATCACAGACGATATTTGATGTGGAAGGAAAAATATGATCGGGAGTAACTGTTCCCACGATGAGCATATCCACTTCCATCGGATCGATCTTCTTTTTCTCGAGTAATTTCCGCACCGCATTCACACAGATCTCCGACACGCCCATGTTTTCTCCTTTGAGAATTCTCCGCTCCTTGATCCCCGTTCTCGACAGGATCCATTCGTCGGTAGTGTCCACCATTTTCTCGAGATCCTTATTCGAGAGCACTGTTTCCGGCAACCAACCGGCGACTCCTGTTATCGCTGCACGTGTTCTGCTCATTTTTTCAGAATGCTAATTTAATTTTTTCAGGAAGCTTCGCTTCGGCCAGGTCTTTCGACTGCAGCAACATATTCTTCACTGCAAGCGGACTGGAAATTCCGTGACCGATCATGACATTCCCATTCACGCCCAGGATCGGTGTTCCCCCGTAAAGTTCGTAATTGAAACGATCCACATACGCGTCATTTATTCCACGGTGTTTCAACCTGGAATAAAATGATTCGGCGAATTTGAGAATGACATTGCCGGTGAATCCTTCGCACACGATGATATCCGCCACATCTCCGAGCAAATGTCTTCCCTCTACGTTTCCTACAAAATGAAAATCTTTCGAGTCCTTCATCAGGTTATGCGCCGACTGTGCAATAAGATTTCCTTTCTCCGGTTCTTCGCCGATGTTGAGCAAACCCACTTTCGGATCTTTTATTCCGAAAACGTGTTGCGCATATAATTTTCCAAGAATGGCGAATTGATACAGTACATCCGGTTTGCAATCGGCGTTCGTTCCAACATCGAGGACGATATTGAATCCGCCTTCTTCTTTCGGAAGCGCGGTGGTGATGCACGGACGGATGACACCTGCGATCGCTTTGATCGTGTACATCGCGCCCACGAGCATCGCGCCTGAATTACCGCAGCTGGAAAAAGCATCAAGGTTCCCTTCCTTCATAAGGCGGAAACCCGTTGCAATGGTAGAATCTGGTTTTGAAGAGAACGCTTTGACCGGATGTTCTCCCATCCCGATCACATCGGTAGCGTGCACAATGTCCACATTGGTGAGATCGAAATCATTCGAACCACACCATTGACGGATCATTTGCTGATCGCCTATTAGTACTGTACGTACTGTAGAAGGGAATTCCGCAGCGGCGAGTCGAGCTCCTTCAAGCATCGCCTCGGGTGCAAAATCTCCACCCAGGATATCGATCCCGATCTTCATTTAGAGAAGCAGAGGTTAGTCCTTCTTCTCGATCACAACTTTGCCCTTGTAATAAAGAGCGCCGTCATGCCAGTAAGCACGGTGCCACAGGTGAGCTTCACCTGTAACCGAGCACACTGCAACATTCGGCGCTTCGGCCTTGTAGTGCGTGCGGCGCTTATCGCGGCGGCTTTTGGAATGGCGGTGTTTTGGATTTGGCATATCAACTAGAATTTAAAAATGTTCACTTTTTGAATTTGATGTTTTTGAGAGCTTCCCATCGCGGGTCGATCTCCTTTTCTTCTTCTTTCGCAACGTTCAGTTCGTTCAGCTTTGCAATGACTTCCGGATCGCAGCCTGTGCTGTTCCTGGCATTATCACAAGTCCGTCTTGCAGGAAGCCCGAGCATGATGTACTCATAGATGTATTGAGCAAGATCGAACTCGTGTTCTCCTGAAGGAATGGAAACGAGATCGTCCTCATCATTGAATGCATCACCGTTGGTGTTCACCACCAGATGATGGATCCCTTTCACAGGTTGCTGGTAATCGTTTCCGCAACGGTCACAGGGAAGTGTCACTTCTCCATCGAGAATGATCTCGAAGGTGAGCATCTGCGGCCGCTTTACCAGGACCACATTCGCGATGAGTTTTCCCTCCTTTACTTCGGAAAAAGAAAAGTGTTCAAAGAACGGACGGTTTATTTCAAACCGGTATTCGTGGCTGCCATCTTTAAGCCCTGCAAAAGGGATAATAAAGTCCTTCATTTTACCCATATCAGCCATTTTTCAGAAGGGTCGCAAAACTAATCAAATTAACAGGAAATCAACAAAAATGAGGAGTAAAAATTGGGGTTTTTAACCGGATTTTCGTTCAAAATCCACCTTTTTTGGATAAAAATGGCTGATTGAACGATAAAAATCGGGGCAAAGACGGGGAAATTCAGGTGATATCAGTGTAAAGCGGACTGGAAGAGAAGCTTCCTCTACCGCTCTCTACCCTCTTTCTGACGCGGCTGGATCTGCAGAATATTGGAAGTGATCTCACTCCAGTTGTTCCGTTTCCGGAAAATATCGATCGCGGTGAAAATGGCTTCGCGGAATGAAGATTCATCCGCCTGGTTCTTTCCGGCAAGATCATAAGCCGTTCCGTGATCGGGCGATGTGCGTACATATTTCAAACCTGCGGTAAAGTTCACTCCGCCCCGGAATGAAAGTGCTTTGAACGGAGCAAGGCCCTGGTCATGGAACATCGCAAGCACTCCGTCATATTTCTTAAATGATTGTGATCCGAAAAATCCGTCGGCGGCGAATGGACCGAACGCCATGATGTTCTCACTTCGCAATTGTTCGATCGCAGGCAGAATAATTTCTGTTTCTTCTTTCCCGAGCGTTCCTCCATCACCTGCATGCGGATTCAATCCAAGAACAGCGATCACCGGTTTGCGGATCCCGAAATCTTCGAGCAGTGATTTCGCCATCAACTTTGCCTTCGCCACAATATTTTCTTTGGTGATGTGCTGCACGATATCTTTCACGGGAACATGTTCCGTCACCAATCCAACACGCAGGTCTTCATTTAGCAGGAGCATGAGTGGTTTTCCAGAACCGGTCTTTTCCGCGATGTACGAAGTGTGCCCGGTGAATCCCGGAGTTTCTGCAGCAATGGAATTTTTATCCACCGGCGCCGTGACCATCACATCGATCGTTCCCTGTAACAATTCGATACAGGCTTCATCGATACAACGCAAAGCGTAACGGCCGGCAAGCGGCGAAGGTTTTCCGAATTCCACATTCACATCGTCTTCGAGAAAACTGTAAAGGTTCGCGCGTTTCGGATTGAGTTGTGTAAGATCCTTTGTGATGTGAAAATTGAATTCGCCTGCTTCGATCGTTTTCCGGTGCGCGGCGAAAATTTTCTGTGAACCGAAAACAACTGGTGTGCACAATTCCAGCATCGCCGGATCGAGCAGACTTTTCATGATCACTTCCGGGCCCACACCATTCATGTCGCCCATGGTAATTCCTACGATCACTTTTTCGTCACTCATTGAATGGTAAAGGTAATGGTTATGGAAGACTTTGCGCGCCTATTCCTGTGTCCAGCCGATGACAGCGGCGAGATCGCTGTCGCCAAGATTTTTCCATTTACCGGTAGCGGAAGACCATACGGCGTAACCCTGCAGGTAATGTTCATCACCCAACACAATTTCATAAGGAAAAGCAATGAGGCCATTGGTAGAAACAGCCTGCGAAGGGTCGCAATAATAATTTCCAATGCTTGTTCCCGAATTCAGGATCTCGCGCCCTTTCGGTTTCACTTCATTCACGGCGACCGAGAATCCATTACCGGCAGAGAGGTAAGTCAATTCCGTCACCTTTTTCTTCTGCGCATCAATTGAAAAATCGCCGCGGCTGCAACGATAGACGATCGTGCCTTCCGGATCCTTGTAGAAAAGTGAGTAGCTGTGATTCTCGGGAAGATTATCAATCGTTCCGATCTTGTCTTCCGTCTGATTGGAAACAGAAACTTTCATGATCGTGACAAAGGAATGATCGGAAGAATAATTCGGGTAAAGAAAATCATCCGCGTCTATCCATTGAATTGGCAACTGATGTTTCGCACCGGATAGAAAAGTCACATCTTCACCGAATCCCGCATCTCTCACGAGTTCGACTTTATCTGATGACACCGGATAATAATAGATCTTGTAATTCTTGAGTGAGCAATCCGGCTGCACGTCCTTATTGGTGGTAATGCGGTAAGAAGCGGATTTGATCTCGGAATACGTTCCTGTTTTCAGATCGAGCAGGCAGTAGAATTGTCCGCGGAAAATATCATTCACATAGAACACGATGCTATCACCGCTCGCTTTCATGAACTGATCATGAGCATCCACCAACACCTTTTTTTCTTTCAGGTCAATGACATTTCCATAAGAAGTGATCACATAACGGTTACGGTAGATAGTACTCGGGCCGAGATCGAAACGGATCTTCGGTTTGGCATCGCCATCGCCCTGGGTCAGTACATCCATCACGCTTTCCTGTCCACCCGCAACACCATTCTCAAATGGAACACGATAAATATGCACGATGTGATTCGTCGCCGCCTGCTGATCGTAAACCGCAGTGTATAAATAATTCTTTGTGGAAGAAGTGGTGGTAAAAGAATGCAGCGTGAAGAGAAACACAACGGCGAAAAGCATTCCGCATACACCCCGAAGGGACAAGCGGAATAATTTTCTAAGCGTTTTTCCTGTAGCTGTTTTATTCATCAGTAATTCGATAAAAAGTCAAACAACAATCGAACTCCGACCCCTGTTCCGCCTTTACTTCTATAAGCATCTTTCGCGCTGATGAAAGCAGGCCCGGCAATATCGAAATGCATGTAAGGCGATTTCACAAAGTGTGCCAGAAACTTTCCGGCTGTGATCGCGCCACCATAAGGGCCCCCGATATTTTTTATTTCCGCAACATCCGATTTGATGAGTTCATCATATTCTTCCCAGAATGGAAATTCAGCGAGTCGTTCGTGCACATTATTCCCGCTCGACTTCAATTTATTCTTCGTGCGTTCATCAGCGGTTCCCATGGTTACAATTCCATATTGACCAACAGCTGCCATGGCCGCGCCGGTGAGTGTAGAAAATTCCATCACGAGTTCCGGTTCGAATTGTTCTCCGTATGCCAATGCATCGGCAAGGATCATTCTTCCTTCCGCATCGGTATTCAGCACTTCAACCGTGAGTCCATTATACATCGTGATCACATCTCCCGCCACATACGCTTTTCCATCGATACGATTGTCCGTTGCCGGAACGAGTGCGATCACATTCACGTGAAGTTTTGCTTTCGCGATCGCGTACATCACGCAACCGACTGCAGCGCCTCCCGCCATATCGCACTTCATCGTTTCCATTCCCGTTCCCACTTTGATATTGTATCCACCCGTATCGAACACCACACCTTTTCCCACAAGAAGAATTGGTTTTTTATTTTTCGCACGCGGATGTTTGTAATGCATGATGCTGAATGTTGGCGGCTCCACGCTTCCTTTGTTCACCGCGAGCAGTCCGCCCATTTTCAGTGATTCGATCTTTGATTTGTTGAGCACCTCCACGGAAAATCCCGCTTCCTTTCCCATTTTCTGGAATGCTTTGGAAAGTTCGACCGCGCCAAGTGTGCTCACCGGTTCGTTCACCAGGTCGCGTGCTCTGCAGGTCGCGTCGATCACGATCCGCAATTTTTCCAGCACCGGTTCCTTCACGGTTTTCGACTGCACATGGATCTCTTTCAGTGAATTCTCTTCTTTCGCTTTATCCTTCACTTTATATTTCAGGAACTGGTAATTCGCCAGCGCGATCCCTTCAGCAAAAGCCAGGAGGTGTTCGGCATGATCATCTCCGTCGGCTATGGTGACGGACGAAATTTTGTTTTCGTTGAGTGACGCGATGAGATTCGATCCGGTCTTTCTCAGCACTTCGGCCGTCGCTGCCGGATTATGTTTGGATGTTTTCTGAAGAATGTAAACTGTTTTCCCTTCCGAAGTGATGATCTGTTGCTTGCGGTCGGAGGCGAGTCCCTTCTTTACTTTTTCAATCTCAGCTGGTGACAGGCCGTATTTTTTGAAATCCGTACGCTCGCGCGCAAGCAGAATGAGTGTGCTACCGGGTGCAATTGCGTTCGTACGTTTTATGGCCGTCATCATTTTGTAATTTTACAGGAGTATATTTGAGGATCGTGAAGATAGAAAAATGTGTCAATGTGCCAATGTGCCTGCGCACCAATGTTCATGAATAGTTGAAAAAATGAAAGCTGATTCCCTTTTGAAACGTGCTGCCGAACTTGATTTCCTTTCGATAGAGGAAGGCGTTTTTCTCTTTGAGAACGTGCCGACCGCCGAATTGATGTTCGTGGCGAACGATATCCGCAACAAAAAGAAAAAGAATTCGAAGAAGGTCACCTGGATCATCGACCGGAATGTGAATACGACGAATGTCTGCATTGCCAACTGCAAATTCTGCAACTTCTACCGCATTCCGGGTCACGCCGAATCCTACATCACCGACATTCCTACTTATAAGAAGAAGATCGATGAGACATTCCGTTTGGGAGGAGAACAATTGCTGCTGCAGGGCGGACATCATCCCGATCTCGGACTCAAATTCTATTGTGATCTTTTCCGCGAACTCAAACAGCTTTATCCGAAACTGAAATTGCATTCGCTTGGTCCGCCTGAGATCGCGCACATCACCAAACTGGAAAAAAGTACGCACACCGAAGTGCTGAAAGCGCTCATGGATGCGGGGCTCGATTCACTTCCCGGTGCAGGCGCAGAAATTCTGAACGATCGTGTGCGCCGATTAATTTCCAAAGGAAAATGTTCGGGAAGAGAATGGCTCGATGTGATGCGGGCAGCACATCAATTGCGATTGACAACGTCAGCAACAATGATGTTCGGACACGTGGAAACGGTTTGGGAACGATTCGAGCACCTCGTTTTGTTGCGCCAGGTTCAGAGTGAAAAACCCGCCGATGCGAAAGGATTTCTCGCGTTCATTCCCTGGCCGTTCCAGGATGACGGAACATTGTTGCGACGCGTGAAAGGTGTGCGCAATAACGTGAGCGGTGACGAGTACATACGCATGCTCGCAATGAGCCGCATCATGTTGCCGAACATTGAGAACATCCAGGCGTCGTGGCTCACCGTCGGAAAAGAAGTCGCGCAGCTGTGCCTGCACGCGGGCGCGAATGATTTCGGTTCCATCATGATCGAAGAGAATGTTGTTTCCGCTGCAGGAGCTCCGCACCGTTTCACCTATAAAGGAATTCAAAGCGCCATTGAGGAAGCGGGATTCATTCCGCAACTCCGGACGCAGCAATACGAGGAGAGGGAAATTCCGGTGAATATTGAGGAGCAGGTGATCAATTACTAGTAGGCAGTAAGCAGTAAGCAGTAAGCAGTAAGCAGTAAGCAGTAAGCAGTAAGCAGTAAGCAGTAAGCAGTAAGCAGTAAGCAGTAAGCAGTAAAATTATTTTTTTCTAACTTGATAGAATGAAAAAGACCCTTTCACTGACTTTTATTCTTATTGCTTTCAGTTGTAAGGCTGCTTATTTCAACGGTGCGAGAATGCAATTCAGTTGTTTGGGTGTAATGAATTACCAGGTGAGCGTTACTGCTACCTCAGAGGGAATTCCAACAATTGCCGATTCTGTTTTCATTGATTTTGGCGATAATACATCAGCGTGGATGGGAGTTCCTGTTTCGACTACGGCTGTTGGAGCGA
>DATJEX010000188.1:0-4957 GCA_035496135.1 Bacteroidia bacterium | reverse complement strand
ATCCGGTTTACCCGAAACAATATCACCGTTCATGATGTGCTGTCCATCGAAGGTTACATCCAGTAACGGATTCACTTTATCGGCCGACACATTGAACGGAACCATGATCACATTGTTGAAGTGATATTCTTCCAGCTGTGTGGCCGGTGTATTGATCGGATTCACTTCCATCCACAATTCATTCGCGCCGGGATAATTTGTGGTAGAGAATTGGATCGTATCAGTGATCCACGTGTTTCCAAGAAGTGGCGTAACTTTTATTCTCGATGGAAGCGCATGTGTATTCCTGTTCGCATCCACGATCCAATAAGTGTACAACATCGAATCGGAAAAATCCCACGGCGTGAGATTCTGCACGGCGACGATCATTTTTGCGTTATCACCTTCCTGCAATGTGTCGCTGTAAAAACTGAAAGCCAGCGGAGGATTCACGGCCAGGTCGGGCACAGGCGTGTACAGCACATGCCAGCGATCGAGTTGCGCAGGTGTGTGTGCCGTATCGTCTTTCATTTTCGCATACAACTTTATGTAAGGATAAGTTGTTGCATCGACGATGGAATTCAGATTGAGCACATCCGTCGTTGTCTCATCAAATGTGGTGATGAGTGTTCCGTTCAAACCATTCGCATTATTGAATCCCCACATTTCAACGTACACACTATCGTAGTCGGGAATTTCCGCCGTGTGTTGTTTCCAGTGGAAAGATCCCCAGTTTGCGGCAGGCCCGATGAGTGGGGAAGAAACAAAACCTGAATTCCAGTTTGAATTCATCGTGTCATTGAGCGTGATCACGGAATAAGGTGTTGCTCCAACCACTTCCGTTGCGCTGTTTGCCGCACCTTGTGTTCCCCATGCAATGAAAGCACTTCCCGGCGGAACGAGTGAAGTTCCGATCGTGTCGCAACCGAATCCTGCGAATGCGGCCTGCAAAGCAGGATCGTAAGCAATACGGCTGTACCAGGAATAATCCTGCGAATAAACGAGTACGTGGTATCCTGCAGGAATGGAATCGATGAAGTGCGCGGCGAGTAATTGATTCTGAACATCCGTATCAAAAAAATCAAATGCGTTCAATTGCTGATTCGCGCCGACACAATCCCAGTAACCACTCGATTCCTGTCCGACATACGTATCATGATAATTCCACGGGATCACACTCACGGGATTGATCGCCACGACAGAAAAACCTTCGCCGCCGAATCCCGAAGTGCAGGAGAAAATGTGTTGTGTCGATTGATTGATCTTGTACCACACTTCATTCCATTGGCAAGCCGAACCATAAATTCCGTCTTTCACGCTGATGTTGTTGACCGTGTTCACGAAATTGAATTGACGGGTCGATCGATCCAGCTGCACATATTGATAACCATCGTTCGTGAATTGATAAATATGATCCTGCCCCCAGCCAACCTCGTTGGGAATGGATTGAAAAGAAGTTTGTCGCCAGATGAAAACATCTCCGGATGTGAGTGAATCCGGACTTACTCTCCAGAAGTAAACCACACTGTCTGTTGTCGGAGAAAAAGTCAGCAAGTTCGGATGCCACGACACGACTCCGCCCGGGGCATTCACCACGTACGATTGTTTGAAAGGCGAATTGAAAAGATCGGTCGTGTCAAGTTCAAAACGATATTGCCGCATAGGCTCAAGCGGGTTCACCGTCGACGCTTTCAGCGTAACCGTGTCAGACGGAATGACGGCGAAATCATAAGGATACACCGGGAGAATTCCGCTTCCGTGAATGAGCAGATCAATATCGGGGAATGTGCTGTTGTTGTCTTCGCGCATTTCAGGAATAAGCCCGAAGTAATCGATCATGATGCTGATCCGGTTCAACCCGATGCCGCGCTGCTGATCGATCGGAAGAGAAATTCTGATCGTATCGCAGAAAGCCGGCGCATGTACGAGCTGGAAAATTGTTGCGCTGTCGCCGTTCGGAAAATACCTGCGCAGCTGCACGGTGAAGGTCGTGTCGATCGCTCTTCCGAGGTTGGTGATCTTCGCATACACGATGACGGAATCAGGATCAGAATCCTGGTCGAACCACACATCTGAATTCGTGATCTCATAATCCGGTTTCGGGAATGAATTGATGACCACCGCAGGATCGCCCTGGAACGTCATTTCTTTCAGTGTTGCTTTCAGGTAAATGTCATTGCCCAGTTGTGCCTGCGCACTCGCCACGGTCCATTTGATCGATTCGCCGATAGGCCTTCCGTAATTTATTTTTCCGATGGACTGGTAAAGTCTTCCCGAATATTCATTCAGGTATCCGGGAATTCCCAACCCAACAGTGGCGATGTAACCGATCGTTCCTTTCTGATCGATCAGGGTGAAGACTTCGCTTGAACTCGGGATCACATCGTGAATATTTCCCGCGTAACAACTGTTCGCGATCACGAGCGGATATTTTCCCGCATTGTTGTAAGTAGAAACATCATCGATGCTCTGATCGAATCCTGTTCCGGAAGCGTGGCCGAAAAAAGTCATGATCGAAACACCATCTTCGATCCGGTGACGAAGTGAATCGCTCTGGTTGATCTGGATCGGCGCGTTCGTTGTTTTTAAATAAGTGAGTACGTGTCCCCCGAAAAGTGTATCGGTGATCGTGTCCGCAAAACTATTCAGGTAGCCTGCGTACATCGACTGTTCATTCGCATCGCTTCCTCCACCGAAATGCAGAACGTATTTCATCCATTCGGCAGGAGCGTTGCTTTCATATTGCATCACTTTGTTGAGATACCACATCACCGATGCGGAATCCTGTGCTGCAATTCTTCCGGTGGGAATGGCAGGTTCCCATCCTGTTCCGTTCAATCCTGCAGTGAAATTATTATCACAGGGCGGATAACCGAATGTCGGTACGAGACTCATCGGAAAATAATAGGTGCTGTTTCTCGGAATTTCCGGCGAGAAAGATTTTCCGATGAGCAGAAGATCTTTCGGAACTGTAGGATAAACACTGATGAGGTAATTACAGAAATTGCGGATGGAAAGCGGATCGCCGTCAATTCCCCACGAGAACTGGTCGTAGAGTTCTGCGATGTCTGCCAATACTACCTGGTGATTTCCACCAATGCCTGAACGGTAAACGCGATACTGGTCGGCTGCGTTCCATAATTTTTTGCAGGTGACAATGATGTAAGCCGAATCGAGTGGAGTGGAAGCGAAATCGGTGAATGATCCGTTTGTATTCACCGGTGTGAGTGATGAAACACTCATGATCCCCGATTGTGCCGCGACGATGAATTCTTTTTCCGTTCCATTCCCGTTTGCGACAAGCGCGTTCCACGTTCCTGCATTGAATACCGCCTGGATCCGGTCGTCATGGAAAAGATCGTAGACGTAAACCTGTCCCGATCCTCCAACACTCTGAAGTGGCAGCAGGGATTTGGATTGGGAAATTTCATCGGGAAGAAATCCGCGGAACAACACCCGGTTTTCCATGTTGAAGGTGTGCGGATATTTCAGATCAATGTAAGCTGTTCCTGTTCTGCCCGATGAGACCGAACCAACAGCATTGATCGATTGCACCGTGAAGTTGAATGAACTGCTGAATAAAGAAGGCGCGATACCGGTGAAATCTTTTTTCCAGACCGCATAACCATCATACGTGGTATCGAAAACTCCGCCGGGATACGTGAGCTCGATCGTATTGTCATTCGCAAGATTCCAGTCATTGGAATGCGATCCGATCTTGAACGAAACACTGGCGTTTGGTCCGCCGGTGTATGCATTATTTGTATTCAGGGTGTAGCTCGCGGTGTTGCCGTAATAGAATGTTCCGGAATAATATCCTTCCGAAGGAATATAATCCGGATCGGAAAGGCCAATGGAATTTTCGATGCCGGGAAGATATTCTCCGTTACCGGAATAAATTTCCTCATTGGTGAAATAAGGCGAAGGTGTGAATTGACTGAACGTGGTGTCGTTCGGATCAGTGAACCTGCGATTGCCGGCAGAAGAATTCCAGGTGAGAAAATAGGTTGCGGTGTCGTTGAACAAACTGTAATATGGATTCAGTTGACTGGAAGCGCCGCCGTATAGCGTTGAATCCATCGCGCCATCATTTCTCTTTCCGTAAAATTCAATGTAGTCGCCGTTGTTGAACACATTATCCGCTTCTCCTTCCACCCAGATGTATTCTTCTTTTCCATTGTGAAAAACCTGGAAGTTGTGCGGATCGATCGTTGAAAGTGAATTTCCGGTGGCCGCAATTCCATTCGCGAGTGTCGTGGAATCAATTCTGTAGATCCCCGTCGTGGTGATCTTTATTTTGAGATACTTCTGGGAATAGGTGATCCACTCATTGCCGTAGGTCTGCGCGGACAGTGATGCGAATGATGAAAGACAAACAAGAATTGCGTAAAGTCGTTTCATGCGGATCAATGAGCCTCATTCAACGACAGCAAGCGGGAGAGAAAAAAACTACTGTCCTGGATGAGGAGTTCCTTTACTGATGTTGAATTTGAGCGAAAAGATATTTGAATACAAAGCGACCGACGCATCACCGATATCCGTGAACGCATAATCGACCGTGATCGATTTTATTTTTATTCCAACTCCGAAATTCGGCTGGAACGTGGTGACATCTTTTCCGAAAACATCTTTAGCTTTCTGGATATTCCCGAATCCCGCGCGAAGAAAGATCATGTCCTTGAATCCGCCTTCGAGACCAAGTGATGGATCCATACTCCAGCCATTTGTTTTGATGAGTACATTTCTTTTTCCGTCGAAAGTGTTCACGAGATCCATCTCTGCTCCAACAGAAAAACGCTGTTTGGCTCCAACCGTCATTTTCTTGTATCCACCGAGGATGAGTCGCGGCAAAGTCAGCTCGAGTGAATTGGTCGGGATCACATTACCGGTGGCGAGAAAAACATCCTGCATATCCTGGCTCAGGTTGAAGCTCCACGCGTTGAATGTGGAAGTCACATCACGCACCACAGCGCCGAAG
>DATJEX010000187.1:0-5434 GCA_035496135.1 Bacteroidia bacterium | reverse complement strand
CGGCGCGTTTGGGGTTGTGGATCTTGAAATGGAGGCCGATCAATGAACAACCGGAGATGACGATCGCAATTGCAGTAAGAATGGAAAAGTTTTTTTTCACCTTCGGTCGATTTACGATTTACAATGTACGATTTACAATTTTGCGCTTGCCCGAATTGTAATTTGTAAATCGTAAATTGTACATGTGCGGAAAGTTACAAGTTGGAAAGTTGAGCTTCTATCGCTTTGATCTTACTCTCCGCATCCGCCTGTTTCTTCTTTTCCATTTCGATCAGTTCCGGTTTTGCATTCGCAACGAATTTCTCATTCGCCAGTTTCTTCTGAACGGAAGCGAGGAATCCTTTATTGTATTCGAGTTCTTTCGCCAAACGCTTTTTCTCTTCTTCCGGATCGACATGGATCGGAACGAAATATTCATTCGACTTGATGATGAATCCGATCGCGCTTTCCGGTTTTTCTTTGGAATACGCGACAGAAGAAAGTCCGGCGAGTTTCTGGATGATGCCGTCGAACATTTTTTCAGATGCAGCGCTGGTCACCACGAGTTCCAGTTTTTCTTTCGGTGAAATGTTGCGCTGATTGCGGATGTTGCGGATGTTCATCACGACTTCGATCGCGATGTTGAATTTTTCCACGATGCTGTTATCCGCTTTTGAAATTTCCGGCCACGGCGCTACGATGATCGCGTCGGTCGTTTTTCTTTCGGCGAGATGATGATACAATTCTTCGGTGATGAAGGGCATGAACGGATGCAGCACCTTCATCAGTTTTTCGAAGATGAGCGTGGTTGCATCAAATGTTTTCTGATCGACAGGATTCGCTTTCCCGTCAACAAAATCCGGCTTGATCATTTCGAGATACCAGGAACAGAAATCATCCCAGATGAGTTTGTAGGTCGCCATCAACGCATCCGACAAGCGGAATTTCGTATAATGATCGTTGATCTCTGCCAAAGCCGAATTGAATTTCGCGTTGAACCATTCTACGGCAATTTTCGCCGAATCAGGTTGCGCGAGATTTTTATCTACCGTAAATCCGCTGAGCAAACGGAACGCGTTCCAGATCTTGTTCGAGAAATTCCTTCCCTGTTCACACAATGATTCATCGAACGGAAGATCATTGCCTGCAGGAGAACACAACAGCATTCCTACACGAACTCCGTCCGCTCCGTATTTTTCAATGAGGTCGAGCGGATCGGGAGAATTTCCCAATGACTTCGACATTTTTCTTCCCTGCTTGTCACGCACAATTCCGGTGAGATAAACATTCGAGAACGGTTTGTCGCCCATGTATTCATAACCGGCAATGATCATTCGCGCCACCCAGAAAAATAAAATTTCAGGAGCGGTAACGAGATCATTCGTCGGGTAATAATATTTCAGATCGGCATTCGCTTTCTCTTTTCCATTGGCAAAAACCTTCGGATCGAAAACAGAGATCGGCCATAGCCACGAGGAGAACCATGTATCAACTACGTCTTCATCCTGCTTGAGATCATTTACGATGTACGATTTACGATGTACAGTTTGGAATTGCTTTATGGCTTCTTCAGCAGTTTTCGCAACGACAAAATTTCCATCCTTATCGTACCAGGCGGGAATGCGTTGTCCCCACCAGAGCTGGCGGGAAATGCACCAGTCGTGCACACCTTCCATCCAGTATTTATAGGTGTTGATGAATTTATCGGGAATGAGCTGGACTTTCCCGTTCACCACATTCTCCAGTGCGGGTTTTGAAATTTCTTTCATTGCCACATACCACTGCATGGACAGGCGCGGTTCGATCACCACATTCGTCCGTTCGGAATAACCAACATTATTTTTGATCTCTTCCACTTTCACGAGATGGCCTTTCGCTTCGAGATCGATGACAATTTGTTTCCTGCATGCGAATCGATCGAGCCCGATGTACAATTGCGCAGCGTTGCTCATGGTTCCGTTCGGATTCAAAACATCGATCGATTCCAGTTTATGTTTCTTGCCAAGCTCGTAGTCATTCTTATCGTGCGCGGGAGTAACTTTCAACGCACCTGTTCCGAATTCCTTGTCAACATATTCATCAAAAATGACCGGAACACTTCTGTTCACGAGCGGAACGACAACGCGTTTTCCTTTCAGGTGTGCGTAACGCGGATCTTCGGGGTGAACACAAACGGCCGTATCACCAAGAATGGTTTCCGGGCGAGTGGTGGCGATCGTCAAAAATTCATTTGATCCTTCGATCTGGTATTTCACATAAAAGAGTTTCGACATGCCCTCTTTCATGAAAACTTCTTCGTCGGAAACAGCGGTGAGTGCGGCCACATCCCAATTCACCATTCTTGTGCCGCGATAGATGTATCCTTTTTTGTAGAGATCGATGAAAACATCAACGACACTTTCGCTCAGTTCCTCCTCCATCGTGAAACGCGTGCGATCCCAGTCGCAGGAAGCGCCGAGTTTTTTCAACTGCTCCAAAATTATTCCGCCGTATTTCTCTTTCCATTCCCAGGCATATTTCAGAAACTCTTCGCGTGAAAGCGAACGTTTGTCAATTCCTTTTTCGCGGAGCAACGCCACGACTTTCGCTTCGGTGGCGATGCTGGCATGATCAGTTCCCGGAACCCAGCACGCATTCTTCCCGAGCATGCGCGCGCGGCGGACGAGCACATCCTGGATCGTGTTGTTCAACATATGGCCCATGTGAAGCACACCGGTTACGTTCGGCGGAGGAATGACGACGGTGTAAGGTTCGCGTCCATCGGGAACGGAACGGAAGAATCCATTTTCCATCCACCATTTATACCAGTGGTTCTCAGCTGCTTTAGGGTCGTATGTTTTGTTAAGCTCCATTCTATTCCTATATTCGTTTTTCTCTGGCTTTTCAGAGGAACGTAAAGCTAATAATTTTGTTCCTGAAGAACTGTTTTATGGCACGATTTTAGCTGATTTTCAGAAGTAAAAACTCTACTTAACGCAAACAACAAAACAACTACCAAAATGAAAAAGTTTATCCTCGTTCCTGCGTTCGTTCTCGGTGCAATGGCTATGGTCAATGCACAGACTGCGGCTACAACGACCACTACCACAACTACGGCTCCATCCACATCGGGCGGACAGGTTAACACGAACGGTCCTGTGATGACATTCGACGTCATGACCTATGACTTCGGAAAGATCAAACAGGGTGATGTAGTGACCAAGGAATTCAAATTCAAGAATACCGGAAAAGAGCCGTTGATCATCAACGAAGCACACGGCAGCTGCGGATGTACTGTTCCTGATTATCCGAAAGAGCCGATCAAGCCGAACGGAGAAGCAGTGATCAAAGTAACATTCAACTCTGCAGGAAAAATGAACCAGCAGGACAAAACAGTTACGATCACTTACGATAATGATCAGACCTGCGTTCTTCACCTCACCGGAATGGTAGAAGCTCCGGCTCCTGCCGCAACAACCGGAACTGCAACACAGGGAACCGGCACAGGAACAGCTGCTCCTGCTACTACAACCGCTCCTGCCACCACTACAGCTCCTAAAACAGGCGCTACTTCCACTACAACTACAGCTGCTCCTAAATCCGGAACAACTGCTACGTCTACCACTGCTGCTCCTAAGACAGTAACAGCAACAGGCGGCGGAAACTAAACGAACAATCCTTTTTCAATCATGAAAAAGATCTTTTCTATTTCAGCAATGCTCCTGGGAGTTGTGGCCTTTTCACAGACCACGGCTCCCAAGCCAGCACCTACGACCGGGCCAACTGCCACGACCACAGCGACAACAACGCAGGTCGCAGATCCCGGTTACAAGTTCGACATCACGACGTATGATTATGGTACCATCAAGAAAGGTGGCGAACCTTATTGTTCTTTCCAGTTGACGAACACAGGAAAAAATCCACTCGTGATCAGCGAAGCGCATGGCTCATGCGGATGTACCGTTCCGGAATATCCGAAAGAGCCGATCAAGCCGGGCGAGACTACAACGATCCGCGTACATTATGATACGAATCGTCCTGGTGCGTTCGACAAAACGGTAACGGTGAATTTCACCGGTATCAGTACACCGGCTGTTCTCCACATTCATGGTGTGGTTGAATCTCCGCCAGCGGAAACTCCATTTCCTGCACCGGGAACCGGAAATGCCAATGGTGGAGTGCCAGTCAACAACAACTAAAAAGCAAAATGAAAAAACTTCTGCCCATAGTATTTTTCATCATCGCAGCTTCTGGGTTGTCGGCACAGACCGCGACCGATCCGAAGATCTCTTTCACTGCAGAAACGGTTGATTTCGGAACAGTGACGCAGGGAACGGAACAGATCAGGACGTTCACGATCACCAACACCGGAACTGCACCGCTTCACATCACACAGATCCGCGGAGCATGCGGCTGCACCACTTTTCCCGGCGCGACTTACCCGGTGGATGTAGCACCCGGCGCATCGATGAGTTTCAATGTGAAGTATGACACACAGACACGCATAGGAATGTTCGACAAACAGGTGATGGTGTATTGCAACGCCAGCAACTGTACGAACGGAGTCTATACCGTGAAGATCAAAGGAAATGTTGTTCCCGGCGGTACTGCAACAGCAACTACCAGCGGACAATAAATAATTGGTTAACCGAGAAGAAGCCGGCAGAGATGCCGGCTTTTTTTATTTACGATTTACGATTTGGGATTTACAATTTGCGATTTTGTTGGAGTGATTTTTGTTGTGTATTTACCAATGAAAAAAATGCTGCTGATGCGGAAATTCCTGCTCTTCACTTTATTTCTCACCAAAATTTCACTCGCGCAGAAAGCTGATTCTGCAAATGCCGCTATCATCGTGTTTGATTCCCTTGAATATAATTTCGGAACGGTAACTCAGGGAACTGTTCTTGACCATGACTTTCATTTCACAAACAGGGGAAAAGAACCTTTGGTTGTTACAAATGCAGGAACATATACAACAAGTGATGTAGCATCATATACGCAGGAACCGATACGACCCGGAGCGAGAGGAGTGATCCATTACAAATTCGACACCGGGGGGAAAATAAATGCCCAGGATAAGGTTATTGTCGTGTATTCGAATGCTGTAAACGGAAACGTTATTCTTCATACGAAAGGAAACGTGATCGCACCTCCGGTTGTTCAGCCCGTGATCACACCACCAGTTGTTCGGCCGGCGATCCCAAAACCACTTCTGAAATTCGACACGACAACTTTTGATTTCGGTTCTGTTGTTCGGGGAGCGTATTTATGTCATGAATATCATTTTATGAATAATGGAACAGACACACTTATTATAACAGAAGTTCATGGCAGTTCAAATGCAGACTTTGCAGAATACCCGAAAGAGCCAATTCTTCCGGGTAAAAGCGGGATAATCAAATATTATTACACAACCGCCAATTGTTATGGTTTAGTGGCAAAGACCTGCACTGTTCAATCGAACTCAGTTAAT
>DATJEX010000186.1:0-2899 GCA_035496135.1 Bacteroidia bacterium | reverse complement strand
ATGCATAAGGACGCGGAACAATTATTCTCAGATTCGGATCGGAGTTTTTTTGGACCCATGTTCATTTCAGAAGAGCTGATGAACAAACAGATGCAGGGCAGAAGATTTGTGTCGGCGAATAACGATACAATTATCGCGTTTCTCAACTGGAGCATTGAATTCCTTCGTAATAATCAAAAGCGTATCGCCGAATGGGGCAAGCCTAATCAGTATTACATTGACCAGGAACCTGCATTGATCCCGCTGTGCGATCGGGGGTACAATCCATGGGTGGCAATAATGCAGATACAGGGCTACCAGAATTCCGATGACTCAGTCATCCATGCGCTCGATAGTATTTACCGAAAGGAATTGTTCGACAACTATTATACACTCGGACCGAAATGATCAAACGAAGGATCTGTGTTTTGTTGTTTTTGCTCTTCACCGGTGTGAATGTACACGCACAATGGCTCGACACGCTGCGCAACGATCTGCACGGCAGCAAATGGCCAACGGCCTGTTTCGATTCGAGAAATTCCTTCATCAGCAACAGGCGTGCGCACATCTGGGGCGTGAAAGCGGGAGTGGAATTCAATTCAAGACTGGAGATGGGTTTGGGATACAATTTTCACGATCAACACCTGACAAAAGATTTCACGTATCTCAATCCCTACGGAAATCCGGAAACTGTTGTTGGTGCGCTGCATCTCGCTTATGTAAGTGTGTATGCGAAGTATGTCTATTACAAAACAGAGAAATGGAAATTCTCCATCATGCCGGTACAACTTGGTTTTGGCCGGTCGTCTTATGTCTATCCCACCGAACGGGGAAATGTGAAAACGGACCGTTCGGGCATCGTGACATTCGAGCCGGGAATTTCTGTGTCCTACAAAATTTTCTGGTGGTTCGGAGTGGGCGGCGATTTCGGTTACCGCTATATGCTGGTGAATAATCCGGCGATAACGGAAAATTTCAATTCACCCATCTACACTTTTTATGTCATTTTCTATTGGGGAGACATCTACAAGAAACTTTTTCCGGATACGAAACTGGCGAAAATGTTATGAGGGAACGAATTACAAATCTGCGTGAATATCCGAATTGCGAATAACAGAAAAGAGTAATGTTGATACTAAGAAACGCGGACCGGGAAATTCTACGCTTTCAGATTCGTATATTCGTGTAGATTCGAAATTCGTCCCCACCAGCTAACAAATGTCATTAAATCCAAATATCGACCCCGAAGGAGAAAACCTGAGTTCCGCGGAAAAGGAATTTGAAAAGATCCTGCGTCCGCAGGAGTTCTCTGATTTTTCCGGGCAGGATGCTGTGGTGGAGAACCTGAAAATTTTTGTGAAGGCGGCCAAGCAGCGGGATGAAGCGCTTGATCATGTATTGCTGCACGGTCCTCCGGGATTGGGAAAAACTACACTGGCAAATATCATTGCGCAGGAACTTGGTGTGAATATCAGAATTACTTCGGGGCCTGTGCTCGATAAACCCGGAGATCTCGCCGGGCTACTCACGAATCTCGAACCATTCGACGTGCTTTTCATTGACGAAATTCACCGATTGAGTCCTGTAGTGGAAGAATATCTTTATTCCGCGATGGAAGATTACCGCATCGACATCATGCTCGACAGCGGGCCGAATGCGAGAAGCGTGCAGATCAAACTGAATCCGTTCACACTCATCGGTGCGACGACGCGTTCAGGATTATTGACATCACCATTGCGTGCACGATTCGGAATAAATTCCCGTCTTGGTTATTACGATTCAAAACTGCTGAAGAGAATCGTGGAACGATCCGCCGGAATTCTGAACGTGGAAATAAAAGAAGAAGCCGCGCAGGAGATCGCGCGCAGGAGCAGGGGCACACCGCGTATCGCGAACGCATTGCTCAGGCGTGTACGTGACTTCGCGCAGATCAAAGGAAATGGAATCATTGATCTTGAAATTTCCCAATACGGTTTGCAGCAACTGAACGTCGACAAGAATGGTCTCGATGAAATGGACATTCGCATTCTCACCGCGATCATCGATAAATTCAAAGGCGGGCCGGTTGGAATTACTACGATCTCCACAGCTGTTGGTGAAGAAGCGGGAACGATCGAAGAAGTGTACGAACCATTTCTGATCCAGGAAGGTTATCTCGTGCGTACACCACGCGGAAGACAGGCGACGGATATGGCGTACAAACACATCGGTAAAATTGCGCCGAGAGACAGAGGGACGTTGTTCGGGGAATAACCATGCAGGAATTCTGGGTATTGAATATTGAAGATGGAACCTCGATTGATTCGAATTTTATCGGTTGGTTTTCCTGTACCTGTGAATTACCTATGAATGTTGAAGGATTGACGGACTATTGGTGGAGAAAATACAATATCGACACCAAGGAGGAGTACAGGAAAGCTGTGTTAGGATACGACGGAGAAATCAATGAAGAATATATGTCCACGCTTCCGGATGAAAAGATATTTTTCAGAAATCATGATGACCTCCTTCTCGAATTTGATGCCCTGAAAAAACATCTGATAGAAAACAAACGAATTTTGGATGAGTGGGACGAGGATTGGGACCCGGAGATTGAAGATAAAAAGGGGCTTTCCCTGCGAAACCCGAAGGTTCTCGAAAAAATATTTTCAGAAGTGCATATATTCCAGGAGGCGCTCTGGAAAGCGAAGGAAGAAAACAAGGGATTTCATTTACTGGTCTGGCTGGACAATTGATCTGCTCTCCGGAAGAGCAGTTGGTAGCAAAGATTGAATGTTTTTTTTGACACTTTGCTGTAATTCCCATTGGGAAAAATCGTAAATCGTACATTGTAAATCGTAAATTCTCTCACCCCATTGTTACATTCTTTTCTCATCCTTGTCATCACAGCCGGAATAAGTTTTGTCGGATCCATTCAGCT
>DATJEX010000185.1:0-11653 GCA_035496135.1 Bacteroidia bacterium | reverse complement strand
CCACGGCAACAGAATCAGAAGCCTGTGTCGGAACAAGAAGTCCATCCAGCATTCTTCTGTATGGACGCGCCACACGGATACGGACTTTCACATCGCAAGGCAGTACGCTTGAACCCTGGTAATTATTTCCATAGGTCCAGTTGCTGTAAGTACTGGTAAGCATCGGAATATTCACCCACATCGCGTCACGGAATACCTCTGTGCGGTCAGTAGCTGCCGTTGAGTTGGTATTCGTATTCATGATGTTGAATATCGTTCTGCCCTCATCGTACGCAGGAATGTCCTTCAATTGATTGACCAGGTTTCCAGAAGTGAATTTCTGTCCACCATTATGTCCGAAGACATAAACGTAGTGCTGACCTCCGAACAATGGATCGTTATACGGGAATGGTGAATATTCATTTCCGGTAGGATTCCAGAGCATGTCGCGGCCTCTTTCACCAACAAGTCCGGAGTTCTCACCGAACGCCATATTCAGTCGTTCTCCAGTTTCAACGTTGACAGCATAACCAGGGAACCATGACATACCATGATCACCGATGTAATCAGAATTGTCAACACCACCACCGAGATTGGTATAACGTCCGTATTTGTCAACAGAAGGAGCACTGCGAAGCATGAATTCCTGGGTCGAACCTTCGTTGAGCGATGTGTTTGGACCTACTTCAAATACAGGTACGCGTGTCCATTTGGATCTGTCGTTTGTCAATACAACGTCGACATTCGAAATGTTGTCGATCTTATTGTTCAGGTTCGTCGGTGTATTATCCCATGCCGGACCAGCACCATAGCAAGGAGATGTTGCTGCAGGAAGCGGATCGTAAGAAGCGATACGATAAGGAGACCAGGTTCCGTTGCAGATCTTTTCAAAATCTCCGTCTTTATCCAATGGAACAGAAGCGGAAATACGGTCGTCGAATTGAATACCGCAAGGATTTGTTCCGGCTACGAAATCACCACCACGGATCCAGTTCGCAACGCTTTCACCTTCTTCATCCGTCACGCCGGTCAACCAGTTGGTTGATTCATCAGCGAAAGTGATAGAAGAAGTGAGGTAACCATTGGAGATCGGGTTCACGTTATTACCAGGTGTTGTTACCTGTGAAATTGTAACAGAAAGCCCGAGTTCAGGAATGATCTGCTCATTTTCATAAACACTCTGGATCGTGATCGTAGTATCAGAATACCAGGTTTGCGAAGTAGGTGAAGTTTCGGTGAGTACCCAACCCGTAGAATCTCTTCCGTTGATGTGACCTGTGTTGCCACCGTTACCAACAACATAAGAACTGAGATTCCTTGTGATGAGTTTGATGTTGAATTCTGCATCCGGAACATTGAGTGGATCGATCACTTTTACGTTGATCGGGCCTTTTCCATTATCATACTGAACATTGTCCACACGGGCTGTTCCACCGATGTAACCGAGACTCACATCGTAGTGAACTGGTTGAGCAGCTACGATCGCATCTTCTGAAGCCTGTGTGAGGTCTATAATATTAGCACCGCAACCTGATCCTTCGATACGGGTGATCTTCGGACCCGAAGCATAATTGGAAACCTGGTTGGTCCCGTTCGCTTCCGGTGAGGTGATATGCGGAATTCCTGAATAGATCTTCACGTTCCTTCTTCCGGCGAGATATGGTTTTTTCTGGCCGATGTTGGAAGCGATCATTGGTTGCGTAGGATCGAATGAAACATCGCTGTATGGCAGATACTGATTATACGCATAAGACAGTACCATGAAGTAATATGTTTTATTGTTGATCAAACGCGGGTCGCCTGAGGCGAATGCATCTTCAGTGATCGCGAAGGAATGTTCGATTCCCTCATCACTTGTTTCGATCGTCATGTCTTTAGGAACATCCGCATTGAGTGTCTGATCGAATTCACGATTCACGAGATTTCCAACACCATTACGGATATCGAAATGCTTCACGAGGCGCGCTTTATCCAGGTTGTAAAGATCTGCAGTTGTTACACTCGCATCTTTCAACTGGAACACCTGGTAGCCTTCGAAATCGTACGTGGTATCAATGCCTGCGAGTGGCGGAACAGGGTTATTCGCAGGGTTGTAGCTTGTATACACAATGCCCGGATCGTAAGCCTCGTAAGCTTCGAGATAGTTGTTTGAATTGGTCTTGTTCGTAAGATAGATGTCCAGTTCTTTATCCAATTCCTGGATGGTCATGTCCGGTGCATCTGGTCCGTCAAGTGTTCTGAAACAGTTGTTGAAGAGACGTTGTGCTTTATCATCAACTGTACGGAGAAGTGCAACAGAAGCGAGGTTTCCACCACTTGCGGCACGTGCCCAAACTGCGCCAACCGTAACATAATTGACAGCACCAGGCTGCAGGGTGAATGGCCCAGCTGACTGCATCATACGACGGTCAAATGGAGTAACCGTTTCGCTCCATGGAGACTGTGGTTGGAAATTCGTTCCCCAACCTGTAGGATCTGAATCGCCAGGGAACATGAAATCGCAATTCACTGTTCCGCCATAAGCATTTCCACCGTAAGTGAATGGCGTACCGTCTTTCCAGAAACCAGAGAGATAGTTGTAGTAATGTGTTCCGTTCTCCGGGTTACCTGTTACAGTGAAATCGTTGTTATAATAAACGAATTTCGACATGATGATCTGCTCTCCTACTTCATCGATCGTTCCATCACGGTCGTTATCGATTCCATCACCTGCATCAGCCAATGGTCCTTCGAAGAAATCCATTCCGATCGCAGGTGGATTCGCTCCGTAAGTTCCGATCGTTGGTACGGCAGAAGCTCCGTCATTCGCGTCACCATTATAAGTGTAACCGAGACCACGTGCAACGTCGCAACCAACATAGTCATCGTCGTATGCTCCGAGATCGGCGTCAGTCCACTGACCGAAATAAGTATCATTCATCGCAACTGTTGAGCGATTGATGACCTTATAACGATAGAATGTCATATTGTTGATCTCATCGTTCGTAGAGAAAGCGAAAGCCTGCGCCTGGATCTCAAGACCGATCGCAGCTGCTCCTGTTTCAGAGTGAACGTTTCCTTTATCGTTGAACACCCACCAGAGTGACTGGTCACCGAACAGCTGGAACTTAGTACAGCCCAGTGTTCCGTTCAGATCGTAAGCAGGATAATCACCAACGGTCCAGTTGTAATATCCGTCACCATCCACATCAACGAATGGTGCGAGATAGTGTCCCTGTCCTTGTGAAACATCACCGTTACCAGGCCAGTTCTGAATGATCAGCGGAACAGAATATCCCGGGTCAGCCTGACCCTGTAAATAGAGATTGAAATCATCTACTTCTTTACGGGTGATCTTCCAGTGCTTATCATAAGCCTGGCAAACACTGGCATCAATGGATACAGTTGTTGTATCAAGTGGTCCTGGCCAGAAGTCATTACCCGTTTGACGGTAGGTCATTGCGGCAACTTTCAACTGTCCACCAGCATCAAGTCCGCCAACCCAAAGTGCACCAGCGAAGATCGAGTGTGCTTTTCCGTCCTTTGGAACTTCATATCGTGCAGTGGTAAGATCCCACCACATATCGCCACCTGTCATGATCGTGGTACGAACGTTATTGATGTCAAGGTCGGTCTTAGCCGTCGCAGGAGTACAAGAAGCTTCCAACTGGTCGCCCGTGGAATTCCTTGCGCTGTTTGCATTACTGCTGGCTTGACGATGACCGGATGCACCATTTTCTCTCGCGTTTACAGAGATGCTGAAAAGCAGCAGTGCTGTTGAAGAGATCGCGAATAAAATACGCTTGATTTTCATTTTGCTTCCTTTTTAAAATGTTACGTGTTTTCTTTTTGTATTGGTAAAAATCACGCGTTGGATTAGAAGTCGAGCATTACACCGAGACGAATACGGCGTGGGATCGAATAGTGAGCCGGATTCGCAACTTTCACGCTATAGAGATCGCGGAAAGAGGACGGATCATTCTGACTATTGATAGTTGACTGATATTCTGCAGCTGCAAGATATCCGTCATCAAGTGCGTTACCGGTGTAGCGATAGATACCGAGAACGTTACGTGTGTCGAGCACGTTCAACACCTGGAGATAGATGTTGAGGTTTGCCATTTTCTGGCCTTCGCCGTTCGCATCGCCACCCCAGTGGAGATCAACATTCTTGTCGATACGGAAATCAACACGAACCTGCCATGGAAGGCGTGATCCGTTGATTGAACCGTCGAGGATCTGGCGGCTTGCAACTCCGAATTGTGCTTCAGGAGTAGCAGAAGTCTGTTTAGAATATGGTGTACCGGAACCTGCGCGGAATACCACGTTTGCTCCGACGTTATTGAAGAGCTTCAGTGAATTCTTTCCAACTACTGGTCCGTGATAGTTTGCACCTGAACCGAAACGGTAGTCAACGTTCATGACGATAGAATGACGCTGATCGAAGTCGAGCGGAATAGTTGTACGCAGGTTTGGTTGTCCGGCAGAAACAAGGTTTGCACCAGAACCATATCCAGAACCTGTTCCGTCAGCGAACTGAAGGGTGTAAGAAGCAGTAAGCTGAACACCACCTGTGCGACGGAGGTCATAAGCTACTGTGAATCCTTTTACTGTTCCGAAGTCGATGTTACCGAACGTGAGGTAATTCGCAGGATAAGCATAGTTCACAGAGACGGTCTGGATCATGTTGCGCATCTCACGATAGAAAGCAGAAAGTGTGATGGCTGCATTCTTGCGTGCGCTGAGTGTCTGTGTGAATCCAAGTTCGTAGTCTGTGGTACGCTGTGGTTTCAGGTCAGGATTGTTGTTGAACAACGCAACACGGTTCGCGATGTAGTAATACTCGAGCGGATCAAGACGGTAAGCATCTGTTGGACGCTGTGTCAATACATCGTAGTGCGCGAAGAAGTTCGCTTCATCAGAGATCGGGAACGCGAAAGCGATACGTGGCATGAAGTTGAGCTGCGGCGCGTAGTCTTTGAACGCTTTGATGTTGATCGAAGTCTGTGTAGGATCTTCAAGATAAGGGGTGATCTGTCCGGAAGATGTAGCCTGCGCGATGACACTTGGATCAGCCACCTCGTTACCATTCGCATCATACCAGGTGCTTCCGTTTCTGTAACCTACCACATAGTCAGCAGGATTATTATTGACGTACACCACGTAATCATCACCCATATTGGAAGGTGTGTTGAATTGTCCTTTTACTTCAGCAACTGTTTTTGCTTCGTAGAAAAGATATTTGTCTTTCAATACTTTCTGATTCGCGTCGAAACGATCGATACGCAGACCAACGTTGAATTTCAAATCTTTGAAATCGAAGTGATCCTGGATATAACCAGCCATGTAGATCGGGCGGAAAGCACCAACGGCGCGTGTGAAATTTCCATTGGCATCCTGTTCGGTGAAGAAATCATCGAATGATGCTGTGCCTTTTGTTCTTGCACCGGTGTAATCATATCCATAATAAGACACGATATTATTTCCGTCGAGGAGGAGGTCATCTGCGCTGAACATGTCCATCGTGAAGAAAGATGGTGGAAGCGCGTCGATATCGATCCAGTCTGTGCTGTTCTCAGCAAGACCAAGTTTATTCCGGAGTGATTTATCGAAATAGCGCTGCTGCGATCCATCGTAATAACGGTCATACAGGAAAGCATCATAAGTACCGAAATCGTACTGGTGCGGATGAGCAAGATCGAGCTGTGTAAGGTGAAGGTTTGCCAACTGGCGCATACGTGTCCACAAAGAAGAAGCGGTAAGATCGTAACCACGTTCAGCACGCTGTTCGAATTCGAAACCTACCTGGATCGCGTGATCTTTGATATCGGCAGAGAAACTTGTCGAAACACGAAATTGTGTGTTGTCCGAAATGTGGTATCCCGGATACTGACGGCCGGTATTGTACCAGAGTGAATAAACGTCGGTAGGACGGTCACCGTTCAAAAGACCAAGGTTCGCACGGATATCATCTCCGTTCACCACATCTCCGTTCAGATTGTCATATACATAAGATGTATAATTTGTCTCAAGCGGATTGAGTGGATCGTGAACGTCGCTACCAGGACCTTCTGAAGCATTATATGTTCCGGTGTATCCGTAGTAGCTCGCATCGTAATAATGCGGATCGAAAGTGAGCGCAGAATCCGAATAAGCGGATTGTACGTAACCGAAAAGTGTGTCCGGTCCGATGATCACCGTTCCGGGAGTGAACGAACGTGATTTGTACTGGTGGAATGTTCCGATGTGGCCGTAATCGAAGAGATTGTCTTTATGAGAATCATCCTCTGTTACTTTCTTGTATTTCGTATAACCTACCTGTAATGTGTAGAACGCATTCTTGATGTTGGATGCTCCTGCATCAGAACTTGCTGTTGCGTTTCCGAAGCGCTGTGTGATACGGGCGTATACGCGCCAGGTGTTCTCCGTGACCATCGGGTTATTGGATGGATTGAAAAGCGCGTACTCATATATATAGTCGTGACGTTTGTTGTAATCGATCGATCCGCCGAAGGTGATATTCAGATTATCCGTTGGTTTGAAATCGAGCTTCGCGTTCAGGCGAAGTGTTTTCGATTCTACATTCTGGCGGGCAGCGATGTGTTCGAGATCTGACATGTGAATGAACTCAGCATTCCTGACAAAACCTGCACCGTTCGGAGCTGGACGAAGCGGGTTCTGTTCGAGATAATTGAGCGTGCTGTCTTTTACACGGTATGTTCCGATCGCAGATGGATCAGGATCTTTTTCATCAGAACCTTCACCGGAAAGAATGAATCCAAGAACAGGGCTTTTATTTCCTGCAGTATCTTTTTTCATCCATATCGGCCCACCAACGCTGAATCCAACGAAGTTGTAACCGAATTTATCGAGTACCTCAGACGAGATCAACTCCACTCCACCGAAATATTCGCTCTGTGGTCCTCGTGTCGTGATATTGACAACACCACCTGCAGCATCTCCGTATTGTGCCGGAACACCACCTGTGATAACCGTTACCTGTTCAATGGATGACTGCGGAAGGTTTGCACTACCAATTACACGCTGACCATCGATGAAATATGCGGTACCGCCATCACGCTGTCCGCGCATGTTCAGTCCTGATCCTTCGTCTTTCTGGTAAACACCTGCAGTTGTCGCAGCAACTGAGTTGATGTTTTTGGAAGGCATCGCGAGGAACTCTTCGCGGGTGACCGTTCCACCTGATTTTGTTTCAGGGTCGATCAGTGGTTCTTTATAATCCACGATCACAGCTTCAGTCATGGTGACTGCAGTCGCTGTTAATTCGATCGGAGGATTTTCGAAATAAGTTGTTTTCGATTCAGACACGATAACACCGTTGATCTGCATCGGCTGATAACCGGTGTATTGAACTTTGATGACATAAGTTCCGGGATTAAGCGGCTTGATCTGAAAAACGCCATCGATGTCCGTTTGTGCTCCACCGGCGTTAACACCGTTGAGCGTAACAGTAACAACGCAGAATGGAATTCCTTCCTTAGTTGCCTTGTCAACGACTTTTCCTTTTATCTCACCGGTTTGTGCGTGAGAGACGGCTACACTTGCTACAATGAAAGCAAGAACTACGTAAAGTTTTCGCAGCATAGTTGGTTCAGTTTCGAGATGAGTATTGGTCGTGCAAAATAAAGTCGGTAAATATAGAGAGTTTTGTTTCTGAAGTGCAAATTTGTTTTTAACAAATCTTTACACGTCCAGAAATGTCGTTTCACGCTCAAAAAGCGACAAAATTCAGCTATGAAATCACCGTGATATTACAGAATGTTACCCACTGCGGGAGGATGTTCAGTGGAGCCGGAGAAAAGAAGATCTTCCGGCTTTACTGTCCCCGGTAAACCGGGACCAGAATTTGCTTTTTTCAGAAGCAAAAGAGGGAATTCGAATGAACGAATTAAGAACGTATTGAAACAAATTTATGCGGATGCGACGTCAATTCCTACAGGCGCATACCGCTTTCTTTCTGACGGGTTGATTACCGGAATAAGTGGTTCGAATGGACAGGTAACTGGTCAGTGCTGGAAATGGTGGATCCATCTTACCACGAAGAACTCCCGTTTGTGCGCATTATTCCGGTCCGCGAGCTTCTGTTTCTTCTTCATTCTCCTTCTCGTTTTTTTGGAATTGAACTTGCGGTTGTATTGCCGCTTCATCCGCTCGTCATCCAGCTCCTGTTTCCTGTTCTTCTTCCAGTCGCGTTTCGCTTTTTTGCGCTCGGCCCTGCTGTCGGGCGTACTCGCAGCGCTGCTTCCACCGCCCGCATCAGACGTTCCTCCTCCACCCGCGTCCGATTGCGCAGCAACCAGCATCGGCAGGAGCACAAAAGCAACCAGGAACACAACGACCCGTCTGATAGATGATCTCATTTGGTAAATGTAACTCTTACCTTCAAAACGTATACCATTTACGAATCGTATCTTTGAACAACATGAAGCGGAAAATTTTTTTCGGCCTGTTTTTTATCATCGCGGTTTCCTGTTCGAAGGACCAGCAGTATGTTCCGAATGTTTATGTGAACCTGGTGATCTACGTGAATGAACCACAAAACAGCGCATTGGCTACCGTGGGCGGATGGAAATATTTTCCCGGCGGTAATCGCGGGGTCATCGTTTATCGCAAAGGTGTAACGGAATTCATGGCTTATGAACGTACGTGTCCGTATTTGCCGGAACAATCCAATTCATTCGTTTCCGTTGATACCACGAACAACGCGTTCATGAAAGACGCGAGTTGCGGGTCGACATTTTTGCTGAGCACTGGTGAGAATGTCGGTGGTGCTGCCGTGATACCGCTTCGTGTATTCACCACCCTGTTTGACGGAACAATTCTCACCGTCACCAATTGAAATTTTCCGGAATGAAAAAAGCCGCTGTTCATTTCTGAAAGCGGCTTGTATGAATTATTGTTGCTATTAATAGCGATAATGATCTGTTTTGAATGGCCCCTGAACTTCCACGCCGATGTAAGCAGCCTGGTCTTTGGTGAGCGTATCCAGTTCAACGCCGATCTTTTTCAGATGGAGACGCGCAACTTTTTCATCCAGGTGTTTCGGAAGTGTATACACTTTCTTCTCGTAATTCTGACTGTTGTTCCAGAGTTCGATCTGCGCCAGTGTCTGGTTGGTGAATGAATTCGACATGACGAATGAAGGATGTCCGGTAGCACAACCGAGATTCACCAGGCGGCCTTCCGCAAGAACGATGAGGTCTTTTCCATCGATCGTGTATTTGTCAACCTGCGGTTTGATCTCCACTTTCGATTTGCCGTGATTTTTATTGAGCCATGCCATGTCAATTTCTGTATCGAAGTGGCCGATGTTACACACAACAGCATTGTGCTTCATCGATTTGAAATGACGATCGACAACAATGTCTTTATTTCCGGTTGCAGTGACGATAATGTCGGCGCGTTTAACCGCGTCATCCATTTTCTTCACTTCATATCCGTCCATCGCGGCCTGTAACGCACAGATCGGATCGATCTCTGTTACGATCACGCGAACGCCCTGAGAAGAGAGTGATTGTGCCGAACCTTTTCCGACATCACCGTATCCGGCAACCACCGCAACTTTTCCGGCGAGCATCAGATCGGTCGCGCGGCGGATCGCATCAACGAGCGATTCACGGCAGCCATATTTATTATCGAATTTTGATTTGGTAACAGAATCATTCACGTTGATCGCCGGCATGAGCAGTGTTCCGTTCTTCATGCGCTCGTACAAACGGTGAACTCCTGTTGTTGTTTCTTCAGAAAGTCCTTTGATACCTGCCGCGAGTTCCGGGTATTTATCAAAAACCATATTGGTAAGATCGCCACCATCATCGAGGATCATGTTGAGTGGTTTGCGGTCTTTTCCGAACCACAAGGTCTGTTCAATGCACCAGTCGAATTCTTCGGCGGTCATTCCTTTCCACGCGTACACCTGGATACCTGCAGCTGCGATCGCCGCCGCCGCATGATCCTGCGTAGAGAAAATATTGCAGGAAGACCAGGTGACTTCTGCACCGAGTTCAACGAGCGTTTCAATGAGCACCGCTGTCTGGATGGTCATGTGAAGACATCCTGCGATGCGCGCGCCTTTCAACGGTTTGGAAGTACCGAATTCTTCGCGAAGGGACATCAATCCCGGCATTTCTGCTTCCGCGAGTCTTATTTCTTTACGTCCCCATTCTGCGAGGGCGATATCTTTTACCTTGTATTGCATCTGTTTTTCAGCGGTTACGTTGCTCATTTTTTGTTGTTTTTTTAAGGAAGGCAAAGGTAATAAATTCCGCCGAACCGTCCTTTTGGAATTATGGATCGTGCAATGGCCGTGGGAGTTGAATTGCTTGTACTTTCGTGAACTCAGACCATGCCTGTAATCGCCGAGAAAAATATCAGTCCCTCCACCCGGATCGGAATATGGGAAGTCCAGGAATCACTCGACGAACTGGTGAGCGCTTTTGATGCGTTTGATGGCGACAAAAAGATCCTTGATTCATTCACCCATTCTTTCCGGAAATCACAATGGCTGGCTGTGCGTTTGCTGCTTCACGCGCTGGTGCCTGGAGAAAAGATCAGGTATGATGATGATGGAAAACCCTGGCCTAAGAATACGGAACATTTCATTTCTGTTTCCCATTCGGGCCCGCTGGTCGCCATTATGCTCAGCGATCTTCCCTGCGGAATTGACATTGAACACATCCGCCCGAAGATCGACCGGATAGCGCCCAGGTTCCTTTCTGAAGCGGAATTGAGATCTGCCATGACGGAACCGGTTACGGAACGACTGCATGTGTATTGGTGCGTGAAAGAAGCGGCTTACAAAATGAATGGGCGGAAGAATGTTTCTATGCGTTCTGATATATTTGTCGAAGGGCTTACTGATATTTCTTCCGGAAAAGCCAATGTGACTTTGAGATCTGCTGATATTCTGCATAAGGCAACGGCTAACTTTGAACGAAGGGGAGAATATATGCTTGCCTGGGTTCTCAACAATGTTCAATGAGCAACGTGCTTTCACATATCATTGAACAGAAGAACCGCGGAAAAAAGATCCTCGCTGTACTTATCGATCCCGATAAAACTTCTCACCTCCCGCAATTGCTGGAGATCGCGCGGACAGATCCACCGGATCTTTTTCTCTTTGGCGGAAGCGGCAACATCATCAACTTCGAGGAGAAATTAAAAGAATTGCGTTCTTCAACCAATGTTCCTGTTGTGATCTTTCCCGGAAATAATGCGCAGATCAGCAAGAATGCAGATGGAATTCTATTGCTCTCCTTATTATCAGGCAGAAATCCCGATCATCTCATCGGTCAGCATGTGAACGCCGCTTTTGCTCTCGAAGCTAGCGGGCTCGAGATCATCCCGACCGGATATATTCTGATCGATGGCGGAAAAAAAAGCACAACTGCAACACTCACCGGAACATCGCATCTGGATCACGACGATGTCCGGCTTATTTCTTCAACGGCTCTTGCCGGACAACAGCTCGGAATGAAAATGATCTATCTCGAAGCCGGAAGCGGTGCCCCGAATCCACTGCCGGTTCAATTGATCAGCCAGATCAGAAAAACCATCTCTGTTCCATTGATCGCCGGTGGAGGGATAAAAAGTGCCGAAGAGATCACCGAACGATTCGACGCTGGTGCGGATTTCATTGTTGTTGGAAATATCCTGGAGCATAAACCTGCGCTTC
>DATJEX010000184.1:0-8362 GCA_035496135.1 Bacteroidia bacterium | reverse complement strand
TCATAATTGGCGAAAGTACAAAGTTTAAAGCAGAAGGTGATCCGGCAGCCATCATAACATAAAAAAAAACTATCTTTGAATCAACACACCTCACTCCTAACGCTCATGGACTTTTCAGTACAAAAAGTTTTTTTAAAACTTCTTTTCGTTTCACTATTGTTGATCGCTGTCCCTGTTTGCAGAGCTGCAACTTTCACTGCGATCGCAAGTGGCGCTTACAATTCTCCAGCAACATGGAGTTTTGTTGGTGCTGACGCTGATGGAATACCGGATAATACAGATGATGTCACTATTCCCAATCCTTTCACTGTAAATCTTACCGTTTCTCAGAATGCAAAGAATCTAACAATAAACCCGGGTGGCAAGATTAATTTGGGTGGTTTTGTGATGCTTATTTGGGGTAACCTGGTACAGAATGGCACCTCTTCCGGTAGTGGGACATGGCAATTCAGGGCTGTAGGAACTTATTCAGGCAACCCGATAAACAATTCTGGATCAATTTATTTTTATACCAATTACACCATAGCAGCGGGCGTTGTTTTGAATAAGTCCGGCGGAATTCTCGTTTCTAATGGAGTCGTAGTTACAAACAACGGTTCTATTACGCTTGTTAACAATACGATCGATTTTTTTTCGTCCACAGCGAAATGGAAAAACATGAACGGCTCATCACTTGCCGTCGGTTTAAATATTATCGGTAACGGCACAATAGATGCAGCTACGGCCTCCAATACTGTTACTTATCAGACCAACAATACAACGACAATTTATACCGGAGGAACCACTCAGTATTATGATCTAAAATTGAGTTCTACCACGGCCAATACAAAAAAGATCCTTGCTCCTTTGAGTGTTCATGATCTTACGATCAATTCTACCGTTACTCTTAATTGCAATAACCAGAACTTAACTGTCGGTGGCAATTGGACCAACAATGCAAATACGAATTGCCAGAATATGACTACCGTTACATTCAATGGCAGCGGTACGCAATTGATCACGCGTAGCACCCCTGAAACATTCAACAATGTAACAATGTCAGGAACCGGCACAGTAAAATGTGCGACAGGTATAACCATAAATGGAACAACCAATCTTAATTCAGGCACATTCGATCCTGATATTTATACCGCACATATCAAAGGGGCGACCTTCAATGGTAATGGAGGAGCTGTGAATACCGCAGCCGTCGGATTGATCGTTTTCGATCGTGTCGGAGCTCAAACTCTCGCAGGTACCGCTGGAACAACATTTGGAAATGTTCAATTCAACAATGGCGCATTGATAACACTTACGATCGGGTATGGAGGAGCCGGAAATACCACACTCACCAATGGTACGTTTGACGTCGGTGCATTCAACTGGACACAATCAGGTTCGTTTTTCCTGATGAATGGAATGTCCATCAACACTGCTGCTGCCGGGACAATTGTTTTTACCGGTTCTTCTGCACAAACGATTGGTGGTGCAAGCTCTGTTCCATTCGGAAATCTTACCATCAGCAGTTCTTCAACTGTTTCACCTTCCTTCGCTATCACTGTAGCAAAAGACTTCACGATCACATCCGGAACTTACGACGTGACCGCTTCCAATTATGGACTTAATATCGCTGGCAACTTTACCAATAATGGAGGAACCTTCACTCCTCAATCCGGAACTGTCACGATGAATGGGGCTGCTGCACAAACCATCAGTGGAACTGCTGCTATCAATTTCTTTGACCTCACTTCGACCAACACTTCAGGAGGTGTAACAGTCCCTTCTGGTCTCATCATTATCAATGATATTCTTAGCGTTTCTTCTCAGTCATTCGGAACATCTGGAGCGGGAACGATCATCCTCCCCGCCAGCACTGCTACCTCTAACGGAAAGATCGCAACGCTCGGCGCAGGTGCATCACTTGTGGGAACTGGCTGGACCGTTCAGGCTTTCATAAATGGACCTGCAACGGCTTATTGGCAGTTCCTCGGAAGCCCGATCAATGCAACAACACTTGCCGACTGGGATAACGATCCAAGATTTTACATGAGTGGTGTTAGTGGAAATGATGGCAACGCCTGCTGCCCTGTTTTCCATTCGGTCAGGACTTATAACACTGCTACAAATTCATACTCGAACGTTACCACTACAGCAACAGCACTCACGCCAGGAAAAGGTTTCATGATCTGGATGGCCGATAACATGCAGCAACTTACAGCTCCACTCATTTTCGATACAAAAGGAAAACCGAATTTCGGAAATGTCACTTTCCCAGTTTCCTCTGCCGGAAGCGCTTACAACCTCGTAAGCAATCCTTACGCTTGCCCGATCAGCTTTGCATCAGTGGTCGCCGCATCCGGCAACCTCGGACCGAACTTTTCCATCCTGCAGGAAAATGGAACATACACCACCAATCCGAATGGCGGAACCATCGCAGCTACTCAGGGATTCATGTGTATCGCTACTTCTACAGGAAACATGACATTCACCGAAGCATGCAAATCGCCCGGATCGAATCCAAATATCATCCGCATGGCTTCAGAGGAGAATATGGTTCGTATCAGAACAACGAATGATATGAATGGTCTCGGAGGAGAAACCTGCATTCAGTTTGCTGATGAGGCACACAATGGTTTTGATCTCGGCCCTGATATGATGTACTTGCCAAGCCCTTATGATGGCGCAACCAACGTATGGAGTACTGACCTCGACGGAAAAGATCTGATGTGCAACGCGCTCGATTCACGCGACGACCAATTGACCATACCTGTAACTGTGATCGCAAATACACAGGGGAAACAAACCATATCGTTCAGTGGCATCGATCGTGTAACAGGATATTCCTGCGCATGGCTCGAAGACATGAAAACCGGCGCTCACATCAATCTCAGCCAGACCGACAACTATTCATTCGATGTTGACCAGATCGGTGAGGAACGTGACTTCCTTCTCCACTTCGAACGTACAGGCGACTGCTCCTTGCATGATCAGAATCTTGCCACAACACTTGAATCTGCAACCCAGGTGTATGTGAGCAACGATCAGCTCCGCGCAAAATTCTTTTTCGACGCCGCCACAGATGTACAGGTGAATATCTATGATGCCGAGGGAAGAGAAGTATCGGCTCCGGAATTCTTTACCGTGACCGGCGAATCGGTTAATCTTTCGAATCCTGGTGCACACGGAGTTTATTTTGTGCAGATCATCAAAGGACAGGAAGTTGTTACCAAAAAAATCTACTATTAATCTATTGCTGTGATGAAGAATATTTTTCAAAAGCTTTTTCTCCTTCTTATATCTTTTTCCATTGTTGGTGTTCAAACCGCAATGGCTCAGCCCGGCCCTCCTGTGGATGGACCTCCCTGCTGGCCTCCGCCATGTATCCCTGTAGATGGTGGGATCGTCTTCGCAATCGCAGCCGCGGTTCTCTTTGGCGCATTGATGATCTATCGCTCTTATAAGCTCCGCTTGAACAATAAGTAAAATGTTCGGCATAACGAAGGAGGACAAAACCTTCCGTTTCATCATTGTTTTCCTTTCTCTCTTCCTGGGGTGGATGATGCTTTACCATTGGGTGATCAACCCTTGGGGAACACTTGATAAACTGGTCATCAATAATGCTTCTCGGTGGTCTCTATGGATCCTTGAAAGATTAGGGTATCCTGTTTTTATCGGACACAATCCTATCATTCGAACAATTGGAATCGACGGCACAAATGGTCTCTGGATCGGTGATCCGTGCAATG
This sequence comes from Bacteroidia bacterium, assembly GCA_035496135.1. Taxonomy (GTDB): domain Bacteria; phylum Bacteroidota; class Bacteroidia; order Palsa-965; family Palsa-965. The sequence goes on along the minus strand of DATJEX010000184.1, from coordinate 4,637 downwards.
GTATTACCATCTTCGCGCTTTTCAGTTTCTTCATCATCGCTTATCCTGGAGAATGGATCAAAAAACTCTGGTTCATTCCACTCGGAATTACATTGATCCATTTGCTGAACATAACACGGATCGTCATCCTGTGTATCGTGGTAAAAGCACATCCCGGCTGGCTCGAATTCAATCACACTTATCTTTTCCAGATCCTGATGTATCTCTTTGTGTTCTGTCTTTGGTACATCTGGATCAGCAAACTCGCAGAAAAAAAACAATGAGGAAAAAGATCTACGTTGCTGCTTTATTCCTGCTGTATGTCTGCATAGGATTTTTCCGTGAATTCATTTTTCTGAATATCAATGAACAGAGCCGTGTGACGTATTACCACGATAATGACTCGCATGTTTCTTCATCCATGCAATGGCTTTCCCGGTTCAGTTATTCCACGCTTCATTATGCAAAATGGCCACTCACTTTTCTTTTCACCTGTATTTTCGCTTATCTCTCTGCGCTCATCATCAGGATCTTTTTTGCTGACCGGGAAAAAGTGAAACTTACCTGGATCATTTTCGCAATGACGTTCCTCGCCGGAGCATTATTCTACTTCATTGGCGCACTCTTGGGTCACAGTTACGCTACCTATGATATCGCAAGATTCCTCGCAGGGCTAACAGAAACCCCTGCCCTACTCATCATTCTTTTCGCTTCTTTCCTGTTGATGAAAAAGAAATGAGTTTCTATTTCTTACTTTTGTCCTCACATTAATTCTCCTATGAAAAAAGATACCGCCATTTTCGATCTGATCAGGAAAGAACTGCACCGGCAGACTTCCGGCATTGAACTGATAGCTTCCGAAAATTTTGTGAGCGACCAGGTGATGAAAGCCATGGGATCGGTGATGACGAATAAATATGCCGAAGGTCTTCCCGGAAAAAGATATTATGGCGGCTGTGAGATCGTCGATCAGTCCGAACAACTGGCGATCGATCGCGCGAAAGCTCTTTTCAATGCAGAATGGGTGAATGTCCAACCACATTCCGGTGCCCAGGCGAATGCAGCGGTGATGCTCGCGGTGCTCAAACCCGGCGACACCATTCTTGGATTCGATCTGTCACATGGCGGACACCTTACGCATGGATCACCAGTGAATTATTCCGGCAAACTCTATCGCCCGACTTTTTACGGCGTTGAAAAAGAAACCGGAATGATCAACTACGATAACGTTGAAAAGAAAGCGTTGCAGGAAAAACCAAAACTCCTCATTTGCGGTGCATCCGCTTACTCACGCGACTGGGATTACGCACGCTTAAGAAAAATTGCAGATTCCGTCGGCGCTTTGCTGATGGCAGACATCGCACATCCTGCGGGTTTGATCGCGAGAGGAATTCTGAATGATCCGGTTCCGCATTGTCACATCATCACCACGACCACGCACAAAACATTACGCGGGCCGCGCGGGGGAATGATCTTCATGGGAAAAGATTTTGAAAACCCATGGGGACTCAAAACTCCGAAAGGCGAGATCAAAACGATGTCGGCTCTTCTGGATGCGGCTGTTTTCCCGGGGATACAGGGCGGGCCTCTCGAACATGTGATCGCTGCGAAAGCCGTTGCGTTCGGCGAAGCATTGAGTGATTCCTTCCTCCGTTATGCCGTGCAGGTGGTGAAGAATGCCGCCGTGATGGCTGATGAATTCGTGAAGCGAGGCTATAATGTTGTTTCAGGCGGAACAGATAATCATTGCATGCTGATCGATCTTCGTTCCAAGAATGTTACGGGAAAACAAGCGGAGAATGCGCTCGTGAGAGCTGACATCACGATCAACAAGAACATGGTACCGTTCGATGATAAATCTCCTTTTGTCACTTCCGGTATCCGTGTTGGAACTCCAGCCATCACGACACGCGGTATGAAAGAAAAACAGATCCCGAAGATCGTTGAACTCATTGACGAAGTAGTGATGCATCACGAAGATGAAAAGAAGATCGCGAATGTGAAGAAGGAAGTGAACAAGATGATGAAGAAATATAAACTCTTCGCTTATTAAACAAGAAAGCCTCTTAACAGAGGCTTTTTTATTTCGGCTGATCCACGATCACTTTCAACGGCTTCAGTCTTCCCGCCATCGCGTCTTCGGCGTAAACAGTGATCATCACGGTAGATGCAATATTCTTCGTGGGCTTTTTCTTTTTGCCAGTCTGTATCCGCGCAGGGTACCAGTAGGCGGACAACTGCATGCGTCGCCCAACTATATCTTCAAATGCGCGCATGGTACTGTCTGCATTCTTAAATGGCAATGCCTTCGCTGTGGCCGATCCTTTATTATCGATGTTGAAAATGAATTGCGCACTATCACTTCGAATAGAGTCATTCCAGGCAAATCCGAAATCGAGCGTGGAGAAGTAAGCGTTCCAGTCAAATGGATCTTTCGGATAATTAGCGCAGAGATATTTGGTAAGCGCACCCGTGCTAAAATCGCCGGACAAAGAATCTCCGCTTTGGAGTATGTAAGGTTGAGCTGAGAGAACACCGGGAGTGGAATCAGACATCACGATCACGCGGCTCGAAATTTTAGTGATATGAGAATTCTGATCCGAATAATTGTAAACATCCTGCACCACCACATGATACTTCGCCGGTTCCAGCGGACGTCGCACGCGGATCACTCCCTGCACGATCGTATCCTGCGCCAGCGCGAATGCGGACACCAGGATGAAAGTACAAGTGAGTAATTTTCTTTTCATCTATTCAATTTACGGATTATTTAGCGGGAATAAAAAGATCGATATCCACCGGAACGGTATTCAAAGGTAGATCACGCGGAGGAAAAACAGCCCGCGTACTTTTCTGATCGGGCGTCAATGGCATGGAAGAAACAATTATCGTCAATTCGCAGTAATAACATTCCGGAACGAATTGTTTCGGGCGCAAAGCATGCGACGGTTCATAATACCCACCGGGCTCTCCCCAATCCTGGTCCTCGAGACTCATCGCGATGGCGGAAAGTTCCGCTTTCAGATCGGCATTCATGTGAACAGCATCTTCCGTATCGGGATCAACGTATTGGATTTTTCCTTTTTCATTGAGCAACAAACCAAGCACGAGTGTATCTACACGCGGTGTATCCGCGACTGCGTAATCGTACGTGAGATTCAATGCAAAATATCTGCCGAGATTAATACTCTTCGCCGGAAGCGCACGTTCAAGCGGACTCAGGTAATAACCGGAATCGTAAACAGGAATTCTGTTCGTCTCGGGAATTCCGTGGTAGTAAACGATCTCATCCGTCCAGCGGACCTTCGAAAGAAACAGACTGTATTCTGCTTTGACGAAAGGAGTGGTAACCGGTTTCTTCACCATGATCACACCAGCTGGAACTTCAGTTGTATCCTGCGCGGCAGCATGGATGAAAAATGCAGTGAAAAATAAAACGATAAAATTCCGCAGCGAGATCATTCGTCACATTATTTCTCAAAATCAAGATTGGTTGCTGCATCATTTACAGCAGACCTCGTATTCGAAGGATAAACCTTACCTGTTATCGGCACTGAAGCATCTACGACTTCAAATTTTATATCATCAAACCAAACCTGTCCCGTTCCCGCGAGTAAAGCGCCGAATGCAATTTCCGTTGCGTCATTAGCAACATCAAGCACGAGTTCGCACTTCGTCCAATCATTCGTTCCTCTTAGCGGGCGATCATGCATATTATCAAACGCTTCTTCTATCCTGTAATTGCCTCCATCTACACGAAACCAAAGGGCTGACCAACTCTTCACATCTTTGGTTTTTAAATATCCGGTCATGCGTACTCTTTTTCCTGCGAAAGAATCTGCTTTGAATTCCTGCATGAGTGTTCCGAAACCGGATATCTTTTTTTCTTTGGATTTTATTGTGCCTGCCCTTCCACCATCACGACCGCCAATGCTGTCAATTCCCATATTATATTTTTCAGGCTGACTTCCTGCTCCCAGCCATCCACGCGGCATAGTGAATGAGAACAGAAAGAAAGAAAAAATCGCAAAGAAAACCGGAACCGCCTTTTTCATGACGAATTATTTTGTGCCGATGCCGAAGAAATTCTTCATCTCATCGCCCGAAGCGAATGGCTTAGCCAGTTTGTGCATTGTCATGTCACCACCTGCCGCGTGCGTAAAATCAGTGCTGGTTGAATAATACAACGTGCCATCTTTCACGCCCCACATCATATTTTCAGAAGCAGGATCATAACTCACCCTGGCAGGATTTCCACTCTGGAGGTAGAGACTGAAATGACTTTTATCCACGTGATAAAGGAAAGAAAGACTGCCGATGGATCCGCCATTTTCATCCAAGAATGAAAATATGGTGGTCGCTCCCTGCGGATAAGTTCCGGCGTGATCGCAATTGTAAACACCGAATCCGCTGATCGAAAAAACACGAAGCACATTCGTCGCAACGTTCGTGCTCGCCTGCGAAGCCTGCGTATTCGTTGCGTTCAGATTTCCGGCGTTGACTGCATTCTCATAATTGCTGCGCGCTGTTTGCTCCAATGCTGTTCTTGTATTGAGTACAGACTGGTAAGCGGCGTAACGCTTGTCAAAATCATTCACCGCATTCACATATCCGGCTTCGTCGTACGCAGGATAAACAGGAACATTCAGAACAGTCAA
>DATJEX010000183.1:0-6584 GCA_035496135.1 Bacteroidia bacterium | reverse complement strand
CTTTACATAGTAACTCGTTTCGTCGAGCGAGATCCAGTGGTAATGGTATTGCAGCCAGCAGGCCGTCAATCCTAAAATATTTCCGATGATCATTCCGAGCCCGATGAGTTTGAACGCGTGGATCATGAAAACGCGGATCACTTTTCCATTCGACGCGCCCATCGCTTTGAGAATGCCGATCATGTTCGTGCGGTCGAGAATGAGGATGATGAGCGCCGAGATCATGTTGATCATGCTCACGAATAACATCAGGACGATGATGATGATCGCATTGGTATCGAGTACATCAAGCCATGAAAAAATTTGCGGATTAAGATCGCGGATGCTTTGCGCGAGCAGATCGATATCGATATTATCATTCACTTCCTGCGTTGCTTCATCCAGGTCATCGTAATTATTGACGAGCACTTCGAATCCACCAACGATGGAACTGTCCCAGTCGTTCAACTGCTGGATCTGCCGGATATCACACAACATGAAACGGTCATCGAATCCATCAGTCAAACCTGTTTCATAGATCCCTGCCACACGGAATGCTCTTCCCCGCGTTTCATTCCCATTGAGAAAATACATCCTGAATTTTTTTCCGAGTTTCAGGTTCATCTTATCGGCGATGTAACGCGAAACCACTACCTGGTCACTCGCCGTATCGGGAAACGTAAGTAGTTTTCCTTCTTTCAGGTTTTTCTGAAAGAAATCGCCATCAAAATCCCTGTCCACTCCTTTCAGCACCACACCCATCAATTGTTCTCCTGATTTGATGATGCCCGCTTTCGTCGCGAAAACCTGGATGTGTTTTATTCCCGGCATCGTTTTCAGCGCCTCGATCGTTGGCTGATTTCTCCCGAGCGAATCCATTTCAAAATCATTGCTGATGTCGTAACCCTTGATCTGGATATGCGAACCGAAACCGATCACTTTCCTTTTGATCTCCTGTTGAAATCCGTTCATCACCGCGAGCGTCACGATCATCACCATCATTCCTACTGCAATTCCGCCCACGGCCACCCGTACGATCGGTCGCGAAATACGGCCGGAGGCATTTTTCTGCCCCGACATTCTGCCTGCTATTAATCGCTCGAAAAAGAGGAGTGACATGGGATAAAGGTAGGTGGTTGGTTTGTTGGTCGTTGGTGGTAGGAATACTTTTTTTAGAATCTTGATTTCTAGCATATAATTTGCTTTATAATCCAGGTATAACGACCTACCACCAACCAACAGACCACCTACTTTTAGTACTTTCACCATCCCTAATGCGCCACATCTTTTTTCTTTTTCTGCTCATCGTTTCACTGGCCAGCCCGGCACAGGTCATCATTCATGCAGGACAGAACCAGGAGAAAAATGATTCTGATATCACCACCGGAGCCGAACGCACCGAAATTTATCTTCCGTGGCTGCAGGGAAAAAATGTCGCGCTCGTCGTGAATCAGACGTCGATGATCAACCGCACACATCTCATCGACACGCTGCTCTCGCTCAACATCAAAGTGAAAAAGATCTTCTGCCCTGAACATGGCTTACGCGGTGATGCGGACAATGGCGAAGACATCGCGAATTTCATTGACAAAAAATCAGGACTTCCTGTTATTTCACTCTACGGAAATCATCTGAAGCCCGATGAGAAAGACCTGAAAGGAATTGATGTGGTGGTATATGATATCCAGGATGTGGGCTGCAGATTTTACACCTACATCACCACGATGAGTTATGTGATGGAAGCGTGCGCGCTGAATAAAAAAACAATGATCATTCTAGATCGCCCGGATCCGAATGGATATTACGTGGACGGTCCTGTGCTCGAACCGGCGAACAGTTCATTCGTGGGATTGCACCAGGTGCCGATCGTTTATGGAATGACGGTGGCGGAATATGCGCTGATGGTGAATGGAGAAAAATGGTTGCCGAATGGAATTCAGTGCGATCTGAAATATGTCAACTGTGTGAATTATGTTCATTCCGACTGGTATCAATTGCCCATCGCTCCATCTCCGAATCTTCCGAATATGGAAGCAGTGTATCTCTATCCAACATTGTGCCTGTTCGAAGGAACCATCATGAGTATCGGCCGCGGAACGGATCATCCATTCCAGTGTGTCGGTCATCCTGATCTGAAAACAGGGATCTTTGATTTCACTCCGAAACCGACAACCGGCGCGAAAAGCCCATTGTACAACGGACAGGTTTGTCACGGACACGACCTGCGCGATTTTGCTACACTTTATGTCCGCGATTACCAAGGCCTTTATCTCTACTGGTTATTGTCGACTTACAAAGACATGAATCGCCCCGATTTCTTCAATGATTTTTTCGTTCGTCTCGCGGGAACAAGCACGCTGCAACAACAGATCATCGCAGGAGCAACAGAAGAAACCATTCGTGGCAGCTGGCAGCCGGGCCTCATCAAATTCAAAGCGATCCGGAAGAAGTATCTCCTGTATACTGACTTCGAATAACGGGAAGGATTACAGGCAAACACGGAGAATACAGATCACAGATCTAAACTGATTTACTGAGCTATATCCTGAATTTGTCTGAATCTGTAACCTGTAGTTTCCGTAAAAATCTGTAATCCTTCCCCCCTTTTTGCTATCTTAGATATTCCAAATTTCCCCCTGATGAAAAGATTATTACCCTTCTTCATTTTATTCGCACTTCCTTTCTTCGCAAAAGCGCAAGCAGGACCTTATTGGGCGACCGATGTTGCGCCGATCCTCTATGCGAATTGCACAAAGTGTCACAACCCGAATGGTATCGCACCTTTTCCACTGATCACCTATAATGATGCCGCGAACAATGCTGCTGCAATGGCTACAGCTGTAGGTGCAGGAGTGATGCCACCATGGCCGCCGGATACAACGTACATGCATTACTGTGGTGAGCGTAAACTTTCGCAAGCACAGATCCAAACCATTGTTGACTGGACAGCGAATGGAATGCAGCAGGGAAATCTCGCACAGGCTCCAACTCCACCGGTTTATTCTGGTTCAGCCGAGATCACGAATCCCGATCTCACTTTACAAATGCCGAATTACACCGTGAACACCGGAAGTGATCTCTATCGTTGTTTCGTTATTCCATCGGGCATCACGCAGAATGAATTCATCACCGGTATCGAAGTGATTCCCGGAAATCGTCCGATCGTTCACCATGTACTGATTTACCAGGATCAGTCGAACACCTGCGTGAATCTCGATAACAATGATCCGGGCCCGGGCTATACCTGGTTCGGTGATGTCGGTTCTTCCACTGCTACACTTGTTGCGGGATGGGTTCCTGGACAAGGCGCATATTTTCTGCCGAACAACATGGGCATTCAACTCAACGCGAATTCGAAGATCATCATGCAGGTGCATTATCCTGCCGGAATTGTAAACCAGGTAGACAGTACACAAGTTCGATTCATTTTCTCCAGCGGAAATGTGCGGAACGTCACACTCAACCCGATCATCAATCATTACTCATCGCTCACCGATGGGCCGTTGTACATTCCTGCCGACAGTGTGAAAACTTTCCACGCGCAGGAAAATGTTGCGTTCAATGCTACAGTGATTTCTGTTGCGCCGCACATGCACCTCATCGGAAGATCGATGATCAACTTCGCGATCACACCGGTTGGCGATACCATTCCGCTCATCAACATCAACGACTGGAATTTTCACTGGCAGGGATTCTACAATTTCCAGCGGCCGGTACATGTTCCGTTCGGAAGTGTGTTGAAAGCAGTCGCCACATACGACAACACGTTCAACAATCCGTGGAATCCGAATAATCCGCTGCAGGATGTGCAGGTGGGAGAAAACACGACGGATGAAATGTTCATCGTGTATTACGCATACCTTCCTTACATGCCGGGTGATGAAAACATCATTGTCGATTCGAGCCTGATGGCTGTTCCAACTCCGCAGAACAACATTGTGAAAACTCCGCAGCTGTATGATTGCTATCCATCACCTGCAGCAGAAAATTCGAACATCACTATTCCTTACTTCCTGCCTGATGCGGCCGATGTGCGTCTTGAGATTTACGGGCTCGACGGAAAATTGATCGCTGTTCCTGTCGATAAGAAGAACGTGAATCCGGGATTTGAAAATGAAACGATCTCTACTTCGGGATTGGCAGCGGGAACGTATGTGGTGAAACTGATCGCGGGATCGACCGTTCGTACGAAACAGATCGTGGTGCAATAGCTTCTTAATTTTTTGCGAGATGAGAAAATTACTTTTTCTCTTCCTTTTTTTACCACATTCTTTGTTCCTCTTCGGACAGAACAGTATTCCTTCGTGGGTTCGTCTTGATACAATGCCCGGATCATCAGAGTGGATATATGGAGGAAGTCAAATGCCCGATGGAGGATTTATTCTTGGGGGATGGATCTCGTCACCCACGATCACTTATTCCGATCCGCTGATCATCCGGACGAATGCATCCGGTGATACACTGTGGGAGAGAAGTTATCCCGGTCCCGGGGGAGATTATTTTTTTGACATCGCGCCAACTCCTGATAATGGTTTCATTGCAGCCGGAGGTGCCGGGCTGAACAATGTTTTCAAACTGGATTCGGCGGGAAACATTGTTTTTTCCCGTTATTATCCCGGCTATTATTTTTATGACCTGATGGTGATGCCTGATTCAGGATTTGTTTTTGCCGGTTATTATGGAGCTATTCCGAACTGCAGTGATGTCGGGATCGTAAGAACAGATAAAAACGGTGATACACTCTGGACAAGAAAATTCGGAACCAGCCAGTATGAAGACCTGGTGCGAAGTGTGAAGTTAACAGCGGATGGCAATCTTATTCTTGCCGGGCACGCCAACTTTGTTTTTTATGCAGATGGCCCTTACAATCCAGCACAGGCGTGGATCATGAAAGTTGATGCGGCGAATGGAAACATCATCTGGGACGACTACCTTCCTTATTCACTTTATTGGAGAAGCGATGGAGTTGATGTGATCGAGAACCGGAATGGGGATTTCGTGATGTGCGGTTGGTCTTCTTCATACAGCAGCTATATCGCCTCCTTTTCGCAATCGGGAACGATGCTCTGGTCTCACGAGTATACAAATCCTGCCAATCCGAATCTTTCATTTGTGTTCCGTTCCCTGCAGCAGAAATGTGATGACGGTTACGTCATTTGCGGATACCGAAGCATTTCTTACTATGATCCCTATTGCGCTATGATCGCACTCACCGATGCCAATGGAGACACAACACAGACCAGTTCGATCTGTGGTCCGGGTTCCCGCGATCTGTTCAGACTGATCAATACGGATGACGGAGGCTTTTTTGCATTTGGTTATGCCTATGATACCGCTCTTGCAAATTACCAGGTCGATCCTGTACTCGTGAAACTTGACGGACAGGGCGGATTCGGAAACCAACCGGTGATCACGAGTTCATTCACTTCTTCGGTCAACGGAAATACTGTTTCGTTTTCCAACACGTCCGGAAATTCATCTTCCTCTTACTGGGATTTCGGCGATGGAAATTTTTCTTCCACGCAGAATCCTTCTCATTCCTACCTGGCGGCCGGAACTTATTTCGTTTGCCTTACATCAGGCAATTTCTGCGACACGGCATCGTATTGTGATTCTGTTTGGGTGCCGCTTACCACTTCCGTTAATGGACTGCAAAACGAATTTTCTATTGATGTATTCCCGCAACCGGTCACCGACCGAAAGTTGCGTCTTCTCGTCACATCAAGTCACGATGAAACACTTTCTTTTGAATTGCTGGATATTACAGGAAGGATCGTCGGCCCTTCAAAACAATTGCAAACAATTACCGGAAAGAATCTGTTTGATATGGATCTACAGGATGTTTCCCCGGGAGTTTATTTGTTACAGCTATCCAACGGAGTAAATTCCTGTACGAAACAGATCGTGGTGCAATAAATCTGATTTGATTATAAAAAAAGCTCATGAATCCTTTCATGGGTTTTTTTATTCCGGCATTGTAAAATGGTGCCGATTTTCCTTTTCCACCAATTTCTCATTGATCCACCACGAGAGAAAAGCGCACCCGCTACCTATGATCGCTCCGCATGCTACATCACTCGGGTAATGCACGCCCAATCGCATGCGTGAGTAGCCGACCGTGCAGGCCCACATGTACGAAGGCGCGATGATGTACCACTTCGGATATTCCAGCGAGAGCGCTGTCGCAAGTGCGAATGCGGTGGATGTATGTCCTGATGGAAATGATTTCGATCCTGCACTTCCTTTTTTAATGATGTCGGGATACGTGACGAACGGTCGCGGACGATTCACTGCGTATTTCAATCCGAACGTGATCACGGCATTTGTACCGAGCGCCGCGGCGATCACAATGGTTTTGTTCCTGGTCAACTGATCCTGGTGCGTGATCAGATCGTAGGTGAAGAGCCCGACCGGAATTCCGATCATCAATGGTGTGACCGTGTTCGACGTGAACTTCATCGCGTTATCGAGCGGAACATTCACCGGTTCATTGATACAGCGGAGCCAGTGGATATCGGCGTTTTGAGAACGTACGAAATTTGTACTGGTGAAAATTAAAAATGCAACAAGTGCGAAGCGTTTCATTTTACGCGATCGCGTGAGAT
>DATJEX010000182.1:0-6220 GCA_035496135.1 Bacteroidia bacterium | reverse complement strand
ATCACGTTCAGCAGGTAGAAAAGCACGAAATTGTAAATGAGTTCGATCCTGGAACGGGTGAATACATCATCCACTTTCGCGAGATAATCACCAATGATCCAGTTGCGGAGTTTTTTCATCGGAGCAGGAATTCCGATATGCAAGTTAGTGGAAATCGCTTAGCCGTTCATTTTGCCGGGTAAACAAACCCGGTCTGCGCTTCTTTCATTTTCAGCGGACGGACTTCGATGCGCGTTCCTTCATTGTACTCGAATTCCGGATTCTGCTTGGCAATGCTGATCGCTTCCGCCATGTCATTCGCAAGAATATGATAATATCCTCCGAGTACTTCGCCGTTCTGCGTGATGCTGTCTTCTTCCCAATTCATATCATTGCCCGAAATGATCTTTCCTTCCCAGATGATCGGTTGGGCAGAGACCAGTCTTCCTTCCGCTTTGAGTTTTCCGATGTACGTTTCACAGCCTTTCAGGAACGCCTGGTGCTTTTCAGATGAAAGTGTTTGTTCGCTGTTGTTGCTTTTGCGGATGAAGAACATGTATTCTTTCATGGGAATGAAATTTTGTTCAAGTTAGGAAATAGGAGGGAGGCGGCAAAAGTTACCAGGTCGCGAGTAGTGTATCAGTTTGAGCCGTCGCGCTTGCCTGTGTCGGGTGATAACATCGCGACACCACACGAACTGATACACTACCAGGTCGCGACTTCATCCGCCAGTTTATTGATCCACACTTTCGCATCTGCAACGGAGATCACTTTGTGAAGCAGAATGAGTCGATCCACGAATGCGTAAAGTTTTCGGTAAGGATCATACGTTCCGTCTGCATCGTAATGTGCAAAATGTGATTCATCTCTCTTCAGGTAATCCATCATCTTCTGTTCATCATAGGAATTGATGTAATCTTTCAGATGCTGCGCGATGTCTTTGTAAACTTTCTGGTGAAAAGGATGCATGGATTGAAACGATTGTTTGTAATAGGGCATCGCCCAATCGTAAGTGATCTTTCTCAACTGTTCATCACCGATGATCTTGTAGATCGTTCCCTGCTTGAAAAGCTGCCATCGTTCCGTATTCGGATACATGAAATCTTCGCCATAATTTCCACCGCTCAGAAGAAGTCCGCACGCGATGGAAACCTGCGTCAGGTTATTCAGGTTCGGATATTCTCTCGGCTCAGATTTGAATGCGTCACAGCTTTCTTTCAACAGATCTTCGAGCGTCCATTTACCTCCATGCACATAACTTACCTGCGATCGATTCCTGTTTGGATTTGCGATCATGACAGGTTCCCTGTGAAGTTGACCTGTAGAGTCCTGCGTTACCAGGTAAGTCAGGATAGAATCATCTTCTGCGATCTCAATCTGAATGAATCTGTTTTCAAATGATAATGTGTCGGAGAGATCAGGGATCCCGGAAGGAGCTTTGTTCACCTTCCAGTTCCAGGTTGCAGCCGAATATTCCGGAACAAAAAATTCTTTCCCCGTTGTGTCGACATAACCGAAGGAGACAACATGGTGCGCTGTATCATAACGATTGACTCCATTATCGATCTCCGCAAAAGCGTATCCGTTGAAAAATCCATTCATAGAATAATAGCGGAATGGAATGAGTGTTTCACCTTTTTCATTGATACAACCGGCTTTTCCATCTTTCATTACTACGGCTCTCCCATCTTCAAAATTCACGGCATAACAATCTCCGGAATATGGATTCTCATAATCAAAAGGAATGACCACGTTGTTATTATGATCGATATATCCCCAGTGCGAATAATCTTTTCCGACCATCGCGAGTCCTTCGGAAAAGCAACGCACTTCTTCGTAGTCGAATGGAATAACGGTGTTGTTGTATTTATCAATGAAGCCCCACTTGCGGTCTTTACACGCACCGATCACTCCTTCCGTCCAGTCTGCGTATTCAAAATCATCATACTCGATCGGGATGATGACTTTTCCTTTCCTGTCAATGAATCCCCATTTTCCATTCTGCTGAACGCGCGCCAGGTCATCGACAAATCCCCACGTAAAAGTGTATTGGCATGGCCTGATCACTTTTCCATTCCTGTCCACGAATCCATATAATCCGCCATTGCGGACCATTTCAATTCCGCTTTCAGAGTAATAGATCATTTCATATTTCATCGGGATGACGAGCTTGCCATTCTTATTCATCAATCCCGACAAACCGTTTTTACGCACGATGATCGTTCCATCCTCATTCATGTCGATCTCGTCATATGTCGCGTCTGTGAAAATGGTTCCGCTCACGGTTTTCAAACCATATCGTCCATTGTCATCATACCTCATCAGGCTTTCCTGCGTTTTGCAATCCGCGAAAAGGAGCATGACGAGAAAGAAAACGGAAACATGATAAATGATCTTTTGCATAAGGGAAAGTAGTTGAAATTTCTTCCGTATAACGCTCAGCTGGTGAATTAGTGACAATATAGGAAGGGAAATTCTTATGAATGTCTCAGATCCCGGCGATCGCCTACTGCTTACTGCTTACTGCCTACTGCTTACTGCCTGCTGCTTACTGCCTACTGCTTACTGCATACCGCCTACTGCTTAATCGCCCATCTTAGCTTCGCCGATTTCGCTCTCGGATTCGCAAAACATTCTTCTGCAGAAGGCCGCACGGGTTCTTTCGACCAGTCGCTGAAAATTCCTTCGCGGAAATAATGCTGGAACGTTTTTTTCACACGGCGATCTTCTCCCGAATGAAAAGTGAGGATCGCTACGCGTCCGCCGGGTGCGAGCGCGTCGGGAAGTTTTTCCAGGAATTTATCAAGCGTTTCGAATTCTTCGTTCACCGCGATGCGTAACGCCTGGAAGGTACGCTGACAGCATTTTTTGATCTCATCGGCCCGTATTGCAGAAGGAAGATTCGCCAGTGTTTCTGTGATGATATTTTTCAGATGCGTTGTTGTCGTGATCGGTCTTCCTTTGCGCAATGTGACATAAATATTTCCGGCGATCTCTTCGGCGTACGGCTCGTCTGAATTCTCAATGAGGATCTGTTCGAGTTCTTCCTGTGAAATTGTTTTCAGGAATTCAGAAGCAGGAACTCCCGTCTTCGGATTCAACCGGAGGTCGAGCGGGCCTTCCACTTTGTAAGAGAATCCGCGATCGGGATCATCGATCTGCATGGAAGAAACGCCGAGATCGGCGAGCACAAAATTCAGCGGACCACTTTCGTGAACGATGAGATCGATATTCGCGAAATTCATTTTTCTTATTTGCAGAATATCTTCGCCGAATCCCATCGCTTCAAGCCGCGTTTTTGTTTTTGGCAATTCGATCGGATCGACATCGGTCGCGAATAATTTACCTTTTCCCTTCAAAAGCTTCAGCATCTCTGCACTGTGTCCGCCGTAACCGAGCGTTGCATCCATTCCCACCTGTTTCGGTTTGATCTGCAGGAATTCCATGATCTCGTTCACCATGATGGAGCGATGCATTCCGGCCGGAGTTTTTCCCTGCTGCTTGATCTTTTCCACATCATCAGCATACTTCTCCGGATCCAACTCCTTGTATTTCTCCTTGAAGGATTTCGGATGTGTGCCTTTGTAGCGGACTCGACGTTTATGTCCTGAATTTTCTTCCATTCGGATATAAAGTTAAGCAGAACTATGGCCCCGATGGGGCATCAGAGTTGATCATATTTCTTATTCGAACCAAAACTCTTATCAACAGGATATTTCTTCGCATTGATCTTCAGTTTTTCTGTCACTGCTTTTTCCAGGTCGATATCAAAATGATGCGAGATGTAATTCACGAAAATGAAAATGTCCGCTAATTCATGTTCCACTTTTTCCTTCGGAACTTTTGCGATCTCTTCTTCCGATTTCCAGAGGAAAAGTTCATTCAGTTCCCCGCATTCGATGTTCAGGCCGAGCAGAAGATCTTTCAGGGTGTGGAATTGTTTCCAGTTGCGTTCGTCGCGGAAGGAGATGATCTGGTGGTGTAGGTCTTTCATGCTTGTTTGTTTTTTTATCGTGAAGCGATTCGTGTAGAATTTGCTTCATGATCTTTTTTTGCCTTAATGATCTTTCTCCATCTCATGTCGATAGAAATTCCATACCAGATCCCAACGCCAAGGATCGGAATGAGCCCGAAGAGCGTGACCCAGTAAAGTGGTTTGACGATATAATCGAATGCCGCCTGTTCATCACGATAGGATCCATAAACACCTTCAGCAAAATATCCGATCAAACTTCCGGCGAATGTCGCACTCCAGGTAATGAGAAGTCCGGCTGCGATGCCGATCAATACAGAAGGAAATCTCTTTTTGATGATGAGCCACCCGGCCATTCCTCCGAAAAAATATCCGCTCACATACATAACTACGACTGCCAACAGGATCTTCGCCGAGAATTCCGGATTGATGATCCATGCAATTCCCGCAAACAGCGTCATGATGAGGAATGCAATGATCAATCCAACAGTGATCGCTTTGAACGCCTGCATATAACCGATCTCTCTTGGAGAGATCTCACCCGGATCGCGATCGTAAAAAGACATCAATGGAAATTACGCAAATCACAAATACCGCCAACAGGAAAGTTTAACCATTTCGAGTATAGCGCATTAATCGGTTCTCGCAGATTCCGCGGATAACGCAGATAAAATTCAGTTCCCGCCGATCAAAATCCCGCCGACCGTGTGATAGAATGTGCGCAGGTTATCGCGCGGAGGCATCCACTTCAAATACGCCGAACACATTATTATCCGCATCCAGGAAATAACCCTGCCAGCATTTTCCGGGAACAGCGAATTTCGGAAGCGCGACTTTTCCGCCGTTCTTCAAAATGATTTCCGCTGTCTTGTCAAAACTTTCCACCTCGAGCGAACAACAGAACGCATTCGTTCCGCATTCGGGCGGCGGAACATTCACCGGGCGTTTCAATAACGCGCCATTGATGCCGCTTGTTTCGATGCGATAATATTCGATCGGAATTTTTTCTTCACGGATGAATTTCCATCCGAAAACATTCTTGTAGAATTCGATCTCGCGTTTCGGATCGGAAGACTGGATCTCGTAGTAGACGATGCTGTTCATTTTGTTAAGGTTTTCATTTGACGGCTATCAAGTGCTTTCTCCCAGGTGAAGAATATAAATTTCGGTATTTGTTTCGAACACATAATCCTGAGACATCATATCGTTCCAGGGTAGCCAAAGATCATCTGAATTTATCGTGTAAAGTTTGTATGGATCAGTTTTGAAAAATTCACAGATCATTCTGTAGACTATCTCTGAAAGGAGGTAGCCATTCCTTCCGAATTTGTCAACCAGCTTTTCGTCGCAACACCAGTACGGAAGTGTATGGTGTAACTCAGTTTCAGGATCAGTTATCGGGTTCAACTTGAGTTTTTCTTTCACTTTGCCCAGGGGATCACCTTCTCTGAACTGGCGATAATAATTCTTTTCGGTTTCGAGAAAAGCGATGATGTTTTCTCTCAATGAAAGATCATTCAGCTTAGTTATCGAAAAGAACGAATTGAATCCTCCGAGATTAGGTGTGATGATATCTTTAAGAGAAGAGATCGCTTCCAAGAATCCGGACAGGTGAACCTCCTGTTCTTTTTTACTGTAAGGCATAAATAAATGTAGAAATGTTTAAGGTCATAAAAAAAGACCCATTCATTGCTGAACAGGCCTTTTGTCTCTCGCAGATTCCACTGATGTCGCAGATGACTGCTTACGGCCTTCTGCTTACAGCGCGGTAGAATGTGCGTCGGCTATTTCCCGTGACAATTTTTGTACTTCTTCCCGCTTCCGCAAGGACATGGATCATTGCGCCCGATCTTCGGATCCTGGCGAATGACCTGTTGCACCTGCTGACGTTCCTGCTGCGGCATCGGTTGATTCGGTCCACCCATTTGCTGTGGTTGCTGTTGCGGGCCTGCGCCAACTTCTTCGCGCTGCGTTTGATATTTCGGTTTCGGCGCTGCGGGACGTTGCTGAGCCTGTTGCACTTGATTCGATCCGCTGTTCGGAAGATTCGCATTGAAAAGGAAAGCAACCAATTCACGGTTCGTGTCATCCACCATGCGTTTGAAAAGATCGAACGACTCGAATTTGTAAATGAGCAACGGATCTTTCTGTTCGTACACGGCGTTCTGCACCGAAGTTTTCAGATCGTCCATTTCACGCAGGTGTTCTTTCCACGCGTCATCGATCATCGCGAGCACAGCACCTTTCTCGAATGTCAAGACCATCTCT
>DATJEX010000181.1:0-5956 GCA_035496135.1 Bacteroidia bacterium | reverse complement strand
CAGGAAAAAGATAGAACGCGCCATCGGGAACATTGAGTTTCATTCCGGGAATTTCTTTCATGGCTTTAAGCATGAGATCGCGGCGGCGGTGAAACGCATCGCGCATGGGATCGGTGGTGCGTGGATCCATGAGCATGGCCGCGTGCATAGCTTTCTGCGTGATGGAACAAGTTGCAGATGTGAATTGTCCCTGCATCTTGTCGCAGGCAGCGGCGATCCATTTCGGTGCAGCGAGAATTCCTCCGCGCCAGCCGGTCATCGCGAATCCTTTGGAAACGCCGTTGATGGTGATCGTTCTGTCGTAAATGAAATCGAACTGCGCCATGGATTCATGTCCGCCAACGAAATTGATGTGCTCGTAGATCTCGTCCGACATGATGTAACATTCCGGTTGTTTCGCGATCACTTCGGCAATGCCGCGCAATTCTTCTTTTGAATAAACTGTTCCGGTAGGATTGCAGGGCGTGCTGAACATGAGCATGCGCGTTTTCGGCGTCATGGCTTTTGCGAGCTGCGCAGGAGTGACTTTGAAATTATTTTCGATCGAAGTCGGAATGATCACAGGAATACCTTCGGCGAGTTTGATGATCTCGATATAACTCACCCAGTACGGCATGGGCACAAGCACTTCATCGCCGGGATTGATCAATGACAAGATCGTATTCGCGATGGCTTGTTTCGCGCCGGTGGTGATGACGATCTGATCGGGTTCGAATTTCAGTTTGTTGTCGCGGAGAAATTTTTCGCAGACTGCTTTGCGCAATTCGAGATAACCGGAAACGTGCGTGTAGTAACTGAAATCGGAGTCGATCGCTTTTTTCGCGGCTTCCTTGATGACGTCAGGTGTTTTGAAATCGGGTTCGCCGAGACTGAGTGAGATGATATCGATGCCTTGAGCCTGGAGTTCGCGGCTCTTGCGTGCCATCGCGATGGTCTGCGATTCACTCAGGGAGTTGATGCGATCGGAGAGGTGAGTCATAAAACTCAGATTTAGGAAGGGCTAAAGATAGGGATTTCGGTTGCTTGGGGGGAGGATTACGGATTTTCTACGGAGAATACGGATTACAGATTTAAACGGATTTACTGAGAGCTGCTCTGTGAAATCTGTGAGATCTGTGTGACGTTTTTTGAAACACGGACCGGATCAAGTAGCCCGGATGTGGCCGAGCTCCGCCGAAAGCCGCAGCCGGACAAGTGGTCTTTTAAAGCACTGAAGATTTTGCTCCCCTGAAGTATGCGCTTGCTTAACTTCAGGGGCTCCAAAATGTTTCTCGCAGATTACGCAAAGTTCGCAGAGTCTGATTCTGGTCGTCCACAATTTTCCCGCAGATCCCGATAGCTATCGGGACGCTGATGACGCAGAAGATTCTCACGTCTCAAGTCTCTTGTTCCCAAGTCAAGCAGTTTGAAAAGAAAAAGTTGTCGGAAAGATCACGAACCTGAGTACGTGCTCACCCAGGTAGGATCCTGCATGTCGTGCAGAAGATGAAAAGCATTTTCACCGTGAATGATGTCGTTCCAGAATTCGACACCGTATTGTTTGAGAATGGCTTGCTGTCCTTCGGAAGGAAGATGTTTTTCTTTTGCCCAGCCCGGACCTGGTCCGTTCGGATTGGAAGTGTTGCCGATCTTCGGCGCATTCTCCGCTGGCTTGTCGTAATACGGATATTCGGAATAAGCGAGGCGCCAGAGATCATCGACAGGGGAACAAACGAGTCCGCCTTTGTAAAAAACATGTTTGATGATCGTGTCGGGATAATAACCGCACTGCGCAACTTCGTATTTCGCAAAAAGATTTTCGTGATTCGGATTCGCTTCACTTTCGCCCCAACCTGCGCCGATGGCTTCGAAAACACTTTCGGAAATGGGAGAAGCGACGATGGGTTTTGCGGGATCATCAAAAACGCGCACGATCTGGAAAGAAACCGGTGTGGAATTCGCGCCCGGCATAAGGGAGAATCCGATCTCGTCGTGATAGTTTTTCGATGGATCGGAGAACTGCATGCAGAGTCCTAAGCCAGTGATGGCCAGTACAATAGAGGCAATATGAGGTCGGCGGAGTCGCATCCGAATATAAATATACGAAGTTCAGGACTAATAAGTTACGTGTGGGACGACGGGTCTCAGGATCTGACAGCTTTCACTGCCGGATGATAACACCTGGCTGCACCGACAGCACACGTGTGGAAATGATTATTTTTACAATCCTACTAAATCTCCTATGCCAAACGCTTCTACGGATACATTGTCGAACATCATCGACATGTTGAAATATCTTCTGCCTTGTGTGGTTGTATTCGGTGCTGCTTATCTCACCGTGAAAAATTTCCTGGACACGGAAACGAAACGCCGTCTTGCCGAGATCCGTCTCGCGAATCAGAATGTGGTGACACCGATCCGTTTGCAGGCGTACGAGCGCATTTCCATTTTTCTTGAGCGTATCAACCCGAACATTCTCATCACGCGCACGCACAAGAGCGGAATGAGCGCGCGATTGCTGCAGTCGGAATTGACGAAAGCGATCAGGACGGAATTCGAGCACAATCTTTCACAGCAGATCTACATGTCGAATCACGCGTGGGAAATGGTGAAGACGGCGAAGGAAGAGATCACGAAACTGGTGAACGTTGCTGCTTCGAAACTTCCTGATACCGCAACAGGTGTTGAACTTTCGCAGATGATCCTGCAGATCGGCCAGCAAATTGAAAAAATGCCGACGCAGGTTGCGCTGGAATACATCAAGAAAGAAGTAGGGCAGGTATTTTGATTCAATATTCAACATTCAATATTGAAAATTGCGAATGTAAATCTTGAATCTTCAATGTTGAATTTGTTTCATGGGAAAAGTTACTGACGAAGAGAAAAAGAAATTCTGTACCGATTCCGGTATTGAAATAAAACGTGTTTATCCGAAGAAAGATATTCCGGAAGAGCAGCCGGGCGAATTTCCTTTTACCAGAGGAGTTCAACCCGATATGTATCGCGGAAAGTTGTGGACGATGCGCCAGTACGCTGGATTTTCAACTGCGGAAGAATCGAACAAACGTTATCATTATTTACTGAATCACGGAACGACGGGCCTGTCCGTTGCGTTCGATCTTCCCACGCAGATCGGTTACGATTCGGATCATGATTTTTCGGAAGGAGAAGTTGGGAAATCGGGAGTGGCGATCGATTCGCTTGCCGATATTGAAATTCTGTTCAATGGAATTAAGCTGGAAGATGTGACAACGTCGATGACGATCAATTCGACTGCTTCCATTCTCCTGTGCATGTACATCGCGCTCGCGAAGAAGCAGGGCGCTGATCTGAAAAAAATTTCCGGAACGATTCAGAATGACCTGCTGAAAGAATATGCAGCGCGGGGAACATATATCTATCCTCCGAAAGCTTCGATGCGGATCATCACCGATATTTTTGAATTCTGTTCGAAGGAAGTTCCGAAGTGGAATACGATCTCTATTTCCGGTTATCACATCCGCGAAGCGGGATCAACTGCCGTGCAGGAATTGGCATTCACCCTGGCGAATGGAAAAGCATACCTGAAAGCGGCGATCGCGAAAGGACTGGACATTGATGTTTTTGCAAAACGTCTTTCGTTCTTCTTCAACGCGCACAATAATTTCTTTGAAGAGATTGCGAAGTTCCGTGCGGCGCGCAGAATGTGGGCGAAGATCACGAAGGATCTCGGCGCGAAAGATCCGCGTGCGATGATGCTGCGTTTTCACACGCAAACCGGTGGATCGACATTGACGGCGCAACAACCGCAGAATAATATTGTGCGTGTGACGCTGCAGGCGATGTCGGCTGTGCTCGGCGGAACGCAGTCATTGCACACGAACGGATTTGATGAAGCGCTTGCTTTGCCAACAGAAGAAGCGGCTCGAATTGCCTTGCGTACACAACAGATCGTTGCGTATGAAAGCGGAGTAGTGGATTCTGTCGATCCGCTGGCCGGTTCGTGGATGGTGGAAGAGCTGACGAATGAAGTGGAGAAAAAAGCGTGGGAATATATTGAGCGAATTGATGACATGGGCGGAGCAGTCGCGGCGATCGAGCAGGGATTCATGCAGGATGAAATTGCCGGATCTTCCTACGCGTACCAGCACGCGATCGAGAGCGGGGAGAAAGTGATCGTGGGTGTGAATAAATTCCAGGTGGAAGAAAAACCAATGGGGAATTTATTGACGATCGACGACAGTATCCGCCAGATGCAGATAGAAAAAATAAATGCGGTGAAAGCGAAGAGAGACAATGCGAAGGTGAAAGAACTGCTCGGGAAAATAGAAACAGCAGCGAAAGGAACAGAAAATCTATTGCCGCACATTTTGTCCGCTGTCGAAGAATACGCCACGCTGGGAGAGATCGCGGATACGATGAGAAAAGTTTTCGGAGAGTACCGCGGATAATTAATGATTAATAATTAAGAATTAATAATTGTGAAACGCGTGGAGCAAGGCTCGTGCGAATTATTAATCATTAATTATTCATTATTAATCAGAGAAATTTCTTCAGCCATTTCACCGCATCTTCTTCTTTCTTGAAAAAGGCAGTCGGAATTCTCGGCTTGTTGATGCGCAGATAAAAATTGGCGATGATACGTTGCGAGGCGGATTGCACAACGAAAGCTTCGGCGGACAGGATCGTCCGGCTCATTTCCGCTTTGGCGACGTATTCACGAGCTTCTTTTGTAGCGAGGGTATATTTTCCGGCGAGGCTATAAACCGGAACCAGTTTTCCTTCCGCGAGTTTACGAATGCAACTAAGGTTCTCTCTCACCATTTGAACATCATACACCACATCTTCCTCGCACTCGATGCGGAAGATCCCGCTCTCCAATCGCGTGATCACAGAATGTCCGAGGTTCACGGACTTTAGGTCAAGTAGGGTAGCCATGACTGGATAAACTTATGACAATTTCGGGAATTGATTATTAAGATATTGGGGTAAGAGGTATTAGGGTAAGAGGTATTTAGGTAATCGGGGTAATGAGATAAAGTCTTTTGGAGGCGAAAAAATAAAAGTAAATCGCTGTAAGTCTGAATAACCAATCTTCTGATACCTCATTTTATTTCAACGAATCCCGGACAATGATGTAAACGTCTTCGGAATCTTTCTTCATCAGATAATTCTCCCGCGCGAATTTCTCCAGCAGTTTGGGATCGCTGGTGAGTTCGGCTTGCTGCTCCTGGTTGCGCTTGATCTGGTTATGGTAATAGTCGGCTTCGGACTGAAGTTTCATCACTTCACGATGACGTTCCATCTGCGAGAAAACATCATTCCGGTCGAAGAACAGCAGCCATCCTGCCATCGCGACCAGTGTGATCACATATTTGTTTTTGATAAAACGAAAAATGCCTTTCGCGGTTTTCATTGATGGCAAAGATAATAGGGAGTATGCCGATCGGTTTTTGTTTACCGGTTAGGTGTGGATAACTATGGTCAATTGTTGATACCCGGGTGAAAGTGAATGGGAAAGTGAAAGGGGCGAACATGCAGGGCTTCTCCAAAAACACCCTTTCACCTTCACTTTCACGTTCACCCGTTGAATTACAACTATCGTAGAAATGAATTACTTTTGTATAACAATAGGTAATCTCTATGACTCTCCAGCAACTTGAATACGCCGTCGCCGTCGGACAATTCGGAAGTTTCGTGACCGCAGCCGACAAATGTTTCGTAACACAGCCCACCCTCAGCATGCAGATCAAAAAACTCGAGGAGGAAGCGGGCATCACGATTTTCGATCGCAGTCGCCAGCCAGTGGCGATCACCGACGCGGGAAAATTATTCCTCGAGCAGGCGAAAGTTGTTCTTCGTGAGCAGAAACGCCTTGGCGAAGTGCTGACACATGCGAAAGGAGATATTGCCGGTGAACTCCGTATTGGGGTCATTCCCACACTGGCTCCATATTTGCTTCCGTTATTCCTGGAACAATTCTCGGCGAAATATCCGC
>DATJEX010000180.1:0-4506 GCA_035496135.1 Bacteroidia bacterium | reverse complement strand
TGAATCCGCCATCATTCGTCATCTTCACGATCTTCTTCATGTCTTCATACACTTTCGTATCCGGATTTCCGTACGAAGCAAGCCCCATTAATTTCCCCGGGCCTTCGATGAGCTTGAAACCGAGGTGACGCGAGATCGCCTGGTAAAATGCGCCGAGCGAATAAGGCGTGTTCACTCCACCAATGCGCGTGATGGAATTTCCTTTTCCGTGCGCGAGCATACTCGTCGTCCATTCGCCTGCGCCGTCGATCGTGAGGATCGCCGCATCATCATACGGAGTAGGATAGAAGCAACTTGCCGCGTGGCAGAAATGATGTTCGAGTGTATGGAATTGAAATTTCGGAGGAGTCTTTGTCGGAAACATCAGCTTCAATGTCTCCGGAAGTTTTTTCATGTCCTTGAGATAATTCAGCATGCCGAGATTTTCCTCGACAGAAAAACTTCTCTGTTCGCGCAAAAGCGTTGGAACTTTATTCCAGAATTTCAGGAGATAAACAGGAATTTTTGAATAAGAGATCGAAGGTTTCCAGAAAAATCCGATGTGATCGATATCCGCGAGGGTGAGTCCTGCAGAATCGAGGCAAGCCTGTATCGCGTGTTGCGGAACTCCACCGAAATGTTTTTTGCGGTTCAATCGTTCTTCCTCGACGGCAAAAACAACTTTGTCATTCACGATCAACGCCGCAGCTGAGTCATGACCATAACAATTGAAACCTAAAATATTCATTGACCTAAGAATTGGGTAAGCACTGGCTCGTTGCTGTATTTCGCCAGTTCAGTTTTGAGTTGAGCAAGGCCTGCGTTGGCAGTCGCCAGATTATTTTTTGCCCTTTCCGTGAGCGAAGGATCCGTGTTGTATTTCACTGCATTATTTCCGGCCGCAACCGCTTTAGGAAATTGTTTCAGTTGATTGTAAGCACAGCAAATATTATTGTATGCCACCGCATCGTTCGGTTTCAATTCAAGCGCTTTGTTTGCCGCTTCCACACATTTGATATACATCATCGAATTATAATATGCGAGACTCATGTTGATGTAATCTGCATAAGAAGGTTTTGCCGGAAGGTTTTTGGTAAGCGAATCTTCAATGTGCATACAGCGATTCGATTCCGCGACATTCGCAGCAGCATTCGGAAAATCTTTTCTGATGCCAAGCGCTTTCATTCCGGCGAGCGCGGCAACATCATAATGGCCGAGCGTATTTTCGGCAGAACAGAGATTATTCCACGCGACATAATTGGCGGAATCAAGTTTCAACGCATTGCGTGCCGCTTCCGCGCTTGATTCATACGCGTGAAGATTATAAAAAGCGAGACTAAGATTGACATAGTCATCCGATCGGGGATTCGCTCCATGGACGATCAAATTGTATTGAATGAGTTCTGACCACGGATTGGATAACTGAAGTTGTCCCATCAGGTGTTGAAGTTTTTCATGATCAGGACTTATCTGCAATCCCTGTGAAGCATAAGTGTAAGCTTCTTCCGTTTTTCCGGTGAGACGCAGGTAATCGGCGAGATAAAAATACGGTTCGGGATTTCCAGGCTCACAAGCCAAAGCTGTTCTGAAATCTGTTTCGGCCTCCGCACCTTTTCCTTCCCATTGACGCAGGACGCCCATGTTGATGAAGAGATAAGAATAAGCCGGCAGATAATATTTCGCTTTGTTGTAACATACATCTGCCGAATCGTACCAGATCTGGATGGAATCAGTTTTCTGTCTCAGGCGGCAATCGTTTCCTTTCTCGAACAGCGTCATTCCGTATTGCATCCACGCGCGTCCATTCGCCGGACTTTTCTGCACGCAATCACTCCACAGATTGAATCCGGAACTCCAGACATTACAGCGTTCATGCGCACCAATGCCATTCGCTACAAGCACAACAGTCCCGATCCCGGCGAAAATTCTTGTGACGTTCATTCCTTTCTCTGTGAAGCGTTGCACCAGGTTCCCAACGGTCTGCACACAGGCGATGATCAAACCGATGTACGGAAAATAAGTTCTGTGATCATTCAATACTTCTGCGAAAGGAAAAATGCTGGACGTTGGTGCAAGCGCTACAAGAAACCAGATGATGCCAAAACTCACCGGGCGCCATTCTCTTTTTCTCCAGCAGATCACGATGAGGAAAACGAGGAACGCGATGAAGAGTCCACCGAGAATTACTTTATCATCGAGCACTCTCGTCACCGGGGCCCAATCGGTATCTGCACTCAGGTTGAACGGGAAAAAGAAATTGAGCACATAATGCACAATGACGAACGCTTCTGTCAGTAAGTAATGGAATGGATCTGTTCCGCCCGCATCCCATGTGGTAGGTGTGTAACTGCGCGAGATGCTGAACAGGATCATCGCTGCAAAGAATGCTGTGGCGATCGGGAACCAGAATTTGATCAATGGTTTTTTCTCCGTTTCAAACAGCGCAATGAACACGAGCATCAACGGCGCGAACATGATCGCTGGTTCTTTGATGAAGAAACCAACGATCATTGGGAGGAGATAGAGATGAAATCTTCGCGCGATGTTGGAGTAGAAATAAATAACGAACGTCAACAGGATCCAGAATGTGGAAGCGGAGTCGGAACGTGCGCTGATGTAATTGATCGTTTCTGCATTGGCCGTGTGAAGCCAGAACCAGCCCATTCCGAAAAGTGCGAGCCATTCATTCCATTTCCCTTCGGGCGAAGCGTAATTGAAAATGTGCAGCAGCACGAAGAAGAGCAGAAATCCCGAGAGGAGAAACCCGATGAAGATGTGTACGTGAAACAGGTAAGGTTTGGGAACGAGCATTGAGCGGATGATCTCGGCGCGTGCGATAGGCGATACCGCTGAATCGAGTTTCGCTTTTGCTTCGGCCGATGTCGTGTCGACAGAAAGATGGTAATCGATCGCGTGCAGGAGTGTCACACCCGGGCGATACGCCTGGTTGCGCGGAAGACTGCTTGTTGTTGTCGCATCGTAGAAGAAGCGCGGAAAACTATCGAGCTGGCGGATCCATTTGTTGCTGACGATCGTGTGATCATCATCGAAATGAAAAGGATTATTGAAATGCCCGGAATACGTGAGTGAAACAGCGAAGACGAGGCCGAAGAATGCAGCCAGGAAAGCGGGTTTGAAGATGACAGCCCAGTTGACTTTGGGATGAGTAGCTGTGGAAGGAGTTTTTACCTTTTTTGCAGCTTTTTTCATAGGAAACGAAGATAGTAAGGAGTTGTGAGCGGGGAGTTAGGAGTTCGGAAAATTCTTTCCAAAATTCTCTCCGAACTCCCGACTCCTGACTCCTAACTAACAGTTATCTTTGCCCACTTCAAATGGGCCTGTTTTCCAGCGAAAAAAAAGAGAAGCAACCGGGAGAGATGTCTTTCCTCGGACACCTCAACGCGTTGCGCTGGCATCTCGTGCGTTCGGCAATTGTAGTGGTGGTACTAGCCGCGGTCGCATTCTGTTTTCCCGAAATACTTTTCGGAAAGATCATTCTCGGCCCGAAGAGCCCCGATTTTTTCACGTACACTTTTCTCTGCGACCTCTCGCATAAATGGGGAATGGGAGAAACACTTTGCTTCAAGGAATTCCATTTCACGTTTCAGAACCTGGATGTAACGGGGCAATTCACGCTCGCGATGTGGGGATCACTCGTCGCCGGGCTCGTCGCGGGATTTCCTTATTTACTATGGGAAGTGTGGCGATTCATCAAACCTGCGCTCAAGCAAAAAGAAATCCGCGCGGCACGTGGATTCATTGGTTACGCTTCCGGATTGTTTCTCACAGGTGTTCTCTTCGGTTATTACATCGTTACACCCATGGCGATCTACTTTCTCGGTAATTACAAAGTGGATCCGACCATTCAGAATAATTTCTCGATCGATTCTTACATCTCTGTTGTGACGACACTGGTGCTGATGATGGGACTCGTGTTCGAATTGCCGATCGTCATTTATTTTCTCGCGAAACTCGGACTCATCACCGCGGCGTTCATGAGAAAATACCGTAAGCATGCGATGGTGGTCATACTCATCGTTGCAGCTGTCATCACGCCGACCACCGACATCTTCACACAAATGCTCGTCGCGGTTCCGCTGTACGGACTTTTCGAGATCAGCATTTTCGTGGCGAAGCGGGAAGAGAAGAAGCGCGCTGCTCAGACTTGAGAAGTAAGACACGGGACGTTAGACTGAACGCGCAGAAAATCAATTCTGAACTATAACTATCTTTCATTCGAAATATTTACAATCCAGATTCTCACGTCTCACATCTCTTAGTCTCAAGTCCCTCCATGTCACAAGTAGACGATTTCAATTCTTACCGCACCCGGATGAACGAGAAAATTCTCAACGCGGATAATCTCGTTCTGAAACGACTTTTCAATCTAGACACGAACACATACCAGGATGGTGCGCTCCCGGTGAAGACCAAGGAAATGCTCGGACTCATCGCGTCCATGGTGCTGCGTTGCGATGATTGTGTGAAATATCACCTCGGAAAATGTCATGAGGAAGGTGTGACAAC
>DATJEX010000179.1:0-5179 GCA_035496135.1 Bacteroidia bacterium | reverse complement strand
TTGCTGCAATTGGTCAATTCAGCCGATGTGCGTGCGATGATGATCAACCGGTACAACCTCGCGGCGCATTACCATATTGACACGACTCGCACGGCAGGAAAAACAAAACTGTTCAACACCTACGACGAGAATATCTCGATCCGCCAGACGGAATACGAGTCCATCAAGATCGACATCTTCGATCAGAATCCCGACACGGCCTGCAGCATGGTGAACGGGATCATCGAACTGGTGAACATCAAAGCGCGATCATTACAGCGCGAAAAAACAAAAGAGGTGGTGACCATCTTCCGCCGCCAGATGGATGAGAAGCAAAAACAGATCGATTCGCTGCAGCACCTGATGAATGAACTGCGCGTGCGTTACGGATTACTCGATTATGAAACGCAGTCGAAAGAAGCAACGAAGGCTTCGCTCAAACTGATCAGCAGCGGTGCGTCGAAAGATAAATTGCGCGACATTGATTCGCTGATGAAGAACCTCGAGGAAAAAGGCGGCATGCAGGTTTCCCTGAATTCACAACTTACCAGCGCGCAGGATGCTT
This sequence comes from Bacteroidia bacterium, assembly GCA_035496135.1. Taxonomy (GTDB): domain Bacteria; phylum Bacteroidota; class Bacteroidia; order Palsa-965; family Palsa-965. Next base: position 4,635 of record DATJEX010000179.1, on the reverse strand, counting down.
ACAACGCGATCAAGATCGACTACGATAAAGCGGTGAGCGATCTCACGAAAGAACTCACGTACTCCAACGTGGTAACGCGTCCCATCGTTTCGGATTCCAAAGCATATCCTGTAAGATCGGTGATCGTGATCGTGTGCGGATTCTCCGCTTTCATGTTCACGCTCATTCTCTTCACGATCCTCGAACGCATGAAACCGTATTCCGGCGATGACAGGACTGACCGCAGTTAAACCACTCCGTTTCTGGTGGATGTATGCTCTGTGCGTGATCTATGTCGCACTGAACAGTTATTGCATTTCGAAAGAATTTTACTGGCTCAATATCATTCCGCCCGTGCTGCTCGTCGCGGTGGCGGCAGTTCTCGCACTCGACAAACTCATTCTGTTCTGCGTTTTTCTCACGCCGCTTTCCATCAACCTCGCCGATTCGGACATCAATCTCGGGTTGAGCCTTCCGGTAGAACCCATTCTTGCCGGAATTCTTTTCCTGTTCATCCTTCGCGTGATCAAGGATCAGACGTTCGATAAAAAATTCCTGCGGCACCCGGTTACCATCGCGATCATCCTGAACATTGTATGGATCTTCATTACCAGCGTGACGAGTGAATTACCAATGGTGTCTTTCAAATTCCTTGCGTCGCGCCTCTGGTTCGTTGTCCCCTTCTACTTCATCGGTTCGGTGATGTTCCGCGATTTCAAAAATGTACGTCGATTCCTGTGGCTCTACATTCTTCCGCTTACCATCGTCATCGGGTACACCGTTTACTGGCATGCACAATATCGCTTCGATGAAGATTCGGCACACTGGGTGATGTCGCCATTTTACAATGACCACACCGCTTATGGAGCTGCACTGGCCATGTTCTATCCGGCACTCATCAGTTTCGCTTTCTCGAAATATTATTCCAACAACATCCGTGTGATCGCACTTATCCTGCTGGGAATTTTCACCATCGCGCTTATTCTCTCGTATACGCGCGCTGCCTGGGTGAGTCTTGCCGCGGCGTTCGTTCTCTATCTCATTTTCCTTTTCCGCATTCATTATCGCTATGTATTGCTCACCTTCGCGATCGTGATCGGATTCATCGCGTATTCGTGGACCGACATCATGCTCAAGCTGGAACAGAACAGGCAGGACACATCGAACGACATCGAGCAGCATCTTCAATCCATTTCCAACATTTCAACCGACGCTTCGAACCTCGAACGACTGAACAGGTGGAGTTGCGCTTTCCGAATGTTCTACGAGCGCCCGATCGTTGGATGGGGACCCGGCACGTACAGTTTTGAATACGCGCCATTCCAGTTGTCGAGCGAGAAAACGATCATCAGTACCAATGCCGGAAATCTCGGTAACGCGCACAGCGAATACATCGGGCCGTTGTGCGAATCGGGTGTACTCGGTGCGTTCACCTTTTTATTGATCTTCGGAACGGTGATGTGGACGGGATGGCGGTTGTATTACAAATTACCGAAGGGAGTGCATCGTGCTATTTTACTTTCCGTTCTGCTTGGACTCGTCACGTATTTCATTCACGGCGCGATGAATAATTTTCTCGACACGGATAAAGCGTCCATTCCATTCTGGGGATTCATTGCGATGCTTGTGGCGGCGGATATTTATTATCCGACTGTGAAAGATTCAGAGGAGGGTAAATAATTTTACGATTGTACTGCGTCACCGGGTTTTAGGTCGCCGGGCACCGGGGACTGATAAGCTGTGATTTTCAGATTATATTTGAAAATGCGATTCCTTATTTTCATAGCTCTTTCATTATTTGCTTCATGTAATGACGAAAGTAATTCTGGAGCGATCGAGCCCGATTCATCTATTAATTCAAAACAAAACATCTATTCTTCTGGAATGAGGGATACACTACCTGTTGTTGTAGATACACCAGAAACAACTGCAGATTCCTCTTTTTTGAATAACCCACACTATTTTGACATTGACCTTGAAAATGACAGTCTGATTGTCAGATATCAGAATAGAAAAACTGTTCTGTTCAAACTTCAACAATTGGACTCAATGGTGGATACGAATGGCGATGGTGCACTGAATGGGAAAGTAGCGTTGAGTGCAAATAATAAGAATGCTTATAAAAGAATTAATGAGATCATTAAACTATTGAAAAGCGACTCTATCTAGACCTTTCGCCTGAACACTCCATTAGAGAAAGATCCGAGTTTACCTCACTGATTTTTCTCGCCAATATCTCGGACACCCAATTTCAAATAAAATTTTCAGAAATGTATTGCCGATGACCGGTGACCGAAAACCCGGCGACTTTTCAGAGTAGTCTGCACGCCACCAACGCGATATCATCTATATACGCCTGGTCTCCTTTGAATTTGTTGAGTTTCTCAATGATCAATCCATTGAGCGCTTTGGGAGATAATTTTCTGTTGTCAAGAACGATCTGCTGTACGCGTTTCAAACCGAAATCTTCTTCTTTCTCATTCGTGGTTTCAACGAGCCCGTCGGTGTAACAGAGCAGCAATGCTCCGTGTGCTACGTTCACAATTCCTTCGCGCACTTTTGCGATCTCGTCGAACATCCCCAAACCGGTGCACCCAACCGTTAAAAGATTTGCGCCGTCTTCATCGATCACCAGCGGAGGATTGTGTCCCGCGTTGATGTAATGAAGTACGCGCGTGACCATGTTGTATTTGGCAATGAAGAGTGTGATGAATTTTTCTCCGCGTGCGCTGTGTGAAATTTTTGTATTGAGTTCACGGACCAGGTCAGGCAGATTCGGAGTGTGGTGTAAAAGTATTCTGAGATTCGCCTGGAAATTCGACATGAGCAGCGCGGCAGGAACTCCTTTGCCGGAAACGTCGGCCACGCAGATCGCCACTTCGTTCTCGTTGATCTGGACGAAGTCGTAATAATCTCCGCCTACCTGCTGATGCGGAAGATAAACGGCGTCCATATCGAGATTGTCATTGTGCGGAAGATGATCGGGGAACAACATGCGCTGTACTTCCCACGCCAGCTCGAGTTCGCGATGCATGGCAGCACGTTTCAGGTTCTCCTTCGCGAGCTTTTTATTCTCGATGGCAACGACGATGATGTTGGTGAGCGTTTGCACGAACGGAAGATGCTTGATGGAAGCGCTCATGCCGCCTTCATCTTCATTCAGATCGCCGATGAGTACATACGCGAGCGGAAGTGCTTTATGAAAAACAGGAATGACGATCTCGAACGATTTGCGAAGTGAAGACGCAGGATGATCGATATCAATGGTCGTGATCTCGCGGATGCCTTTGAATTCCTTGTCGACATCGATATTGGTCGTTTCACTATCCACGCCGAAACTCAGCAGGCATTTCCACGAATTACCATCGTGACTGAACAGGACGAGTTTACCGATATTGAGTTCCTTGCGGATGATATTCTCAAAAATGGTGAGTAATTCCGCGGTGGATTGATTGCTGTTGATGGCCTTGGTGACCTCGAGCAATGCTTTCAGTTTAAGATCCTTGATCCTCGGAGTTCTGGACGCCGCTTCCCTCGATTCCCTTGGTGTTGCCATTCATACGAATATAAGGCTTAGGGGCTGTATTGGTACATTTTTTAGACAAACACGGATATATTTGCGATTAACGAACCCTATTTCATTCAGGCGGTATAACAAAACTTTAAAAAATTGTTTAGTATCACTAATTCCATTGCTCAGAAAATGCGCATCAAAGAGGGGACGAAAATTCACGCGGTGAATCCTCCTACCGGTTCCAGAAAAATTCAGGAACACTTCCCGCAAAAAACGAAAAGTGAAAGAGAAATCTTCAAGTGGGAGGATCCGGGGACTTTGATCAATAATTCAATCTTACGAATCTTGTGAAAGAAAAAGAGCGGCTTTGGGCCGCTCTCATTATTAACTATTAATTATTAATCATTAATTATTGCTTCACGCGCTCCATGTATGCATGTGTCTTCGTATCCACTTTCACTTTATCACCTATGTTGATGAAGAGCGGAACGTTGATCGGCGCGCCTGTTTCGAGTTTTGCCGGTTTCAATGTGTTGGTCGCGGTATCACCTTTCAGTCCAGGTTCGCAGTACGTGATCTCGAGTTCCACAGTTGCCGGTGGTTCTGCAGAGATCGGTTCATCACTTTCGAACCACACTTTCACATCCATTCCTTCTTTCAGGTAATTGATGCCCTCGCCGATCATATCCTTTGAAATATAGAATTGCTCGAAGGTGTCCTTGTCCATCAGTACGATGTTCGAATCTTCGGGATAGATGTACTGCAGGTTTTTATATTCCACGTAAACGATCTCGACGAGTTCGCCCGAACGGAAACGGTTCTCCACGAGTTTTCCGTTACGCAGGTTGCGCATTTTTCCCTGGTAGAACGCGCGCAGGTTTCCCGGTGTGCGGTGTTGCCATTCTACTACCTGTACAAGTTCGTTGTTGTATTTCAGGAATGTGCCGATGCTTACGTCGCCTGTATCTGCCATGATGAGCTGTTTTTAAGTGTTCCTATTGGATTTTTGGGATAGCGAATATACGGAAAGAAGGGCGTCCGGAGGGAGGCGATTGGTGGAATTTTGCGGCTGATAAACAGGTTTTTACCAATGAAATTTGCCGGTTTCACAAAGATCTCACGGATTTACACAGAATAGTTCT
>DATJEX010000178.1:0-9388 GCA_035496135.1 Bacteroidia bacterium | reverse complement strand
CCTGTTCCGCCCGATGGTGTCCATGCATACGTGTAAGTTCCGTTTCCTCCTGAAGCGACAACAGACGCACTTCCATTGCACGCTCCAAAGCACGTGATATTCACCTGCGATGATGTATTGGTGATGGCTGGTGGTTGTGTGATGGTGAAAGAAGCTGTATAGGTACATCCCGCTGGAGAAGAAATCGTACAGCTGTAACTTCCCGCACAAAGGCCCGTCGCATTTGCTGTTCCCTGTCCGCCACCGGGGGCAGGCGACCAATTGTAAGTATAGGTTCCGTTTCCACCCGAGGCAACCACGGAAGCTGTTCCGTTACATGCGCCATTACAAGTGACGTTAACCTGTGATTGTGTCGCAGCGATCGCAGGTGGTTGCGTGATGTTGAACGTTTGGGTGTGCGTGCATCCCGCAGGAGAAGAAATTGTACACGTGTAGGATCCTGCGCACAATGCGTTTGCGGTAGCACCTGTACCACCCGTTGGGAACCAGGAATAAGTATACGTTCCATTTCCTCCTGAAGCGACAACAGTTGCACTTCCGTTGCACGCGCCATTACACGTTACATTCACCTGCGAAGGAACATCAGTGATGGCAGGCGGTTGCGTGATATTCACTGTAGCAGTTGAAACGCATCCGACGTTATCGGTTGAAGTGATGGTATAGGTTCCTACACCGAGTCCGTTCGCGGTTGTTGCTGATCCACCCGATGGTGACCAGGAATAAGTGTACGGTCCCGTTCCCGAGACTTGTGTTGCAGTCGCAGAAGCTGTTGTACCACCAAAGCAGGTTTCATTTGTATTTGTTGCGGTGATGGAACAACAATTCATGCTTGCCGCGAAGTGATAATCCGGGTCGCCCTGGCAGGCGATGGAACTCCAGGAGCCGGATTCTCCATCACCTGTTGTATTGATAGTGATGTTAAGATTCGTGCAGGCACAGGTTGTGGCGGTATGGATGGTCCAGCAGAAGGTCCACGGTAAACTTGATGGATTGTAATCACCGAAATTGTTTCCGGGATTTCCATCAGGCGGATTATAATCAAAATAGAATCCTGGCCCGGTAGTAGCGCCTGTTGCAGAACTGGTATTGCTGTTATACCATCCCCAATTACCGCTCGTAGAGATCTCATTCGGATTTCCGGGAACAAGTGTTGCGAGATTCCATCCACATCCGAAAGTCGGGATCACACCATGCAGCCAGTTGGAACTTACCTGTGCATATGAACTGATCGTATAACAGAATGTTACTGTTGTATTCGGTGGATAAGTTCCATTGGTAGGAGCAGGAGTGGCAGTGAGCGAAGAAATAAGGTTACAGTTGTTGCAGTCATTATTGTTCGCCACGCTCATATTGAAATTTCCGGTCGACGTCGAGTTCATTCCGCTGATCTCGATATAATAAGTCGTTCCCGGCGCAGTAGGAGCGAAAGTCGCCGTATTATTTCCTGCAGCGGTCCCGTTGTTATCGCAATTGTAACCGACAAGATTTCCGCAGGTGCCTGACCACATCGTGATCGCAGGACTTGCGAGTACTGGTGATGATCCGGGAGTGATATTGATCGTTACAGAATTTCCTGTTGCAACGAAAGAATACCAGACATCAATGGCAGGCCCTGGCTGATTTCCGCCGGTCTGACATCCAAGCAAGGTCGTGTATGGATTTCCTCCGGTTGCGTTGATCGTTGTTCCGCTGACGTTGACCGCAGCTCCCGTTCCGACAGGACATGCCGACGGGGTTGGTAACGTACCAAGACTGGACGCACCACTGCAATTATCATTGGAAGGAACCTGTGCAAAGGCAAGAGTCGTGAACAAAAGTCCGACGAGAGAGAAGAGTAGTTTTCTTTTCATGAGGTGCAGGCAGTTTTATTTCGGACTTGCGGTTGGATACATCGCTACGAGTGTTCCCTCTTCGGTAAGATGGAAAACAGGATCGACATAATTTGCCGGACGTTCATCGGAATAGTTCACCGGGTTGATCGGAGTACCATTCACGGCGATCACTTCTGCCGAATAGAGTTCAACCTTCGTTCCATCGTCAAACATGATGATGTTACTCTTGCTCCGGAAGCGATAATCTTCCATGTTCGCCGCTTTGATGGCGGTTTCATATTTCGCTTTGTCGACGGTCGCCGAATTGGAAATAACGGAGAAGGTAGCACCCGGATTCTGAGCGAATGTCACGATTGATAACAGCAGGAATGCCGCAATGAAAGTTGCACGTGTAAATCTATGATCCATGTTTCTGATTTTTGATGAGGAATTCAGTAGCAAAAGTTACGTTTTTCAGACGGTAAAACAGCTAATAAACCATCGAGTTATCAAGGTTCGGTCAATACCTGTTGATAAAAGGTCATTTTGTGCGAAAAGGGCGTTATTGGCAGGGGTAAAAGGGGCAGATTTCCCGGGTAGAATGGCTAAGAAAAGCTGGTTGATTCTTACTCCGGGAGGAATCAGTTCATAGAGAAACTCAGCACCATGTCCTTCGTTTCGCCCGCCCGGTTCTCCAGTTTTCCATTGAGCCTGCCGATCAGTTCATAGATCAGTTCCTTGGTTAAGCCTTCCGGTAATTCAGGATCATCGTCTTTGTCAACAGAAAAAGTGAGCGTCACTTTCTCGTTGAAACAGTTCATTTTCAAAGCGAGTTTTTTGTGCCGGAAGGAAGAAAGATGATGCCGCGTGAAGCTTGTCAGCAATTCATTTACGACAAGGCCGCTCAAAAGCGCTTTTCCCATTGGCAGATTGCAATTATCCAGCATCGTGGAAAGTTCAATTCCTTCCCCGGAAAAGGTAGAGCGGAAATGTGAAGCAAGATCGAGCAGGAAATCTCGGAAGTTGATGGCCCCGAAATTATCAGCGAGGTAAAGCTGGCGGTGGATCATCGCCATACTCGTGATGCGCGAACGGATCTCACCGAAAAGCTCTTTCACTTTCTCATCACTCACTTTATTTTCCTGCAGACGCAACAGGTCGAGGATGAGCGAAAAATTATTCTTCACGCGCTGATTGATCTCGGCCAGCAATAATTTTTTATCCGCAAGCGCTTTCTCCAGTTCCTTCTGCGCGATCTGCCTCTCATTCGTTTCAAGGGTCTGCGCCACATTCTGCGCAATGGCCAAAGCGAAATTGTGTTCGGTCACATCCCAAACTCTTTTCCCTTTTGTGTATTCGAAACAGATCACGCCTACCATTTTTCCGCCAATGCGTACGGGTACATCCAGCAGAGCGGTAATTCCAAAAGGTTTGATGTAGGAACCGAGGATCTCTGCTGTTTTCCTGTCGGTCAATGCGTCGCTCGTCGGAATGATCTCTTCCTTCTGCATCAGTGCGAAATAATCCGGGAACTGGTGACGGAACAGCGAAAGATTTTCCTGGAATCCACCTCTTCCCGAATCGTAATTCACCACGCTGGTGATACTGCTGAAGGAAGAGTCGATCCTCCAGATATTCACACGCGCCACGTCGAGTGTTTCCGCAGAGACTTTCGCGATCTCTTTCAGCGCCTCTTCCTGCATTCCTTTCATCACGAGTGAAGAACGGGAGAGCGCGATCTCTGTTTGCTGTTGTGTCCTCACTTTCCGCACGTAACGCATCTGGTCGGAAATGTCGCGGATGTAACCGACGATGAGTTCTTCGTCCACTTTCCGGAAGATCACACTCGCAAAAACGAGCTGTTCTCCTTTGAGAAAGGTGAGCACTTCCTCTTCTTTTTTCAGCGTGATGCGCACTTCCTCGAGAAGGGTGTCTTCATTTTTCGTGAGAAATGAATTGAAATTCTTTCCCTCGGCAAGATCGCCGATCAGTGTAGCTGCCGCAGGATTGAAAAAAACGATCTCGCCTTCCTTCTTCATCACGACCGCGGCGATCGGGGAGATCTCACATAATCTTTTGATCGAGTTGAACATGCCGCTTTATTTACATGCAAATTACGAATATACCCGCTTACCTTTGGGAACTCATTGTGAATTTATGATGCACGAATTGCCCGACGGAATTCAGCTTTATTTCGAAACGAATGGTAATGCTGATTCGGATACGACCATCGTTTTCCTGAACGGACTTTCGCAAAGCACACAATCGTGGCTGGCGATCGCACCCTCTTTTCAGAAGGAACATCACGTGATCACACTTGATCTTGTTTTCCAGGGACAATCGGGCGTGGGGGAAAAATTCAGAACGTATGATGAACATGCAGCTGATGTCATGCATTTGCTGGAGAAATATGGAAAAGGAAAAATAATTCTCTGCGGAATTTCCTACGGAAGCGCGGTGGCGCAGCATTTGTTGGTGAATTATCCTGGAAAATTCCATTCTGCATTGTTGCTTTCAACATTCGCCCACGACACGGAAAATTTTATCGCACTCGGTGAAAAATGGAGAGATGCACTCGTGGAAGGCGGTTATCCAAAAATGCTTGATGTGATGTTGCCGGATGTTCTGGGAAAAAGCTATTTCGAGAAACCACTTATTCCCATTGAGACATTGAAAGAATCGAGGGTCGCGCGTGAATTGCGGACGGATAGTTTACTGAAATTGATGAAAGCGACCGAAGTGAGAGGTGATTACCGTGAGAAACTGAAAAGGGTTAATGTGAATGGGAAAGTGAAAGTGATAGTTGCGCAGGGCAAAGAAGATGTTTTGATCCCGCCTTCTGTGGCGAAACATGTGGCTGAAAATATTCCCGGAGCAGAATTCGTGGTGCTGGAAAAAGTGGGACACACATTGAACCTGGAAGCAATTCCGCAGGTGATAAAACTCCTGAGAGATCTCTTATAAGGGAACGAATTTCGAATCTATCGAATTTTCAAATTACAGAATCCTGCAGAGTTCGATTAGTATATTCGGCAGATTCGAAATTCGTTCTCTTCTTAGTATTTATTCAGGAAATGTTCTTCCACATCGAACGAAGAACGCACACCCACGAGCTCATACTCATTCTCCAGCCACATGTCGGCCGTCTTTCTTCCCTCCGCTTTCAGGTGCTGCAGGAAATCCCACGATGTATTCAGTTTGGAAGAGTAGGAGAGATGGTCGAGCGATTCGTAACCCGAAATGCAGTGCACGAAAATCTCGCGGTCCTGTTCTTTCAGTTTCACACCGCGGCGGATCAATTCATTCCGGTAATGCACCATGTGCATCTCGTTGATCAAAGAAGAATTGAAGGAAAGCTCATTCACGCGCTCGGCGATATCTCTCGCAGCTGTCGGAAGATTCCGGATGTTGATGGAATTTATTTTCACCAGCACCACATCGGAAGTCACTGTTTCGGAAATGAGCGGCGTCAATGGAGGATTGCCCATGTAGCCGCCGTCCCAATAGAATTCGCCGTCGATCTCCACCGCCTGGAATAAGAACGGAAGACAGGCCGAAGCGAGAACGGTATCGACAGTGATCTCTTCGTTGTGAAAAATTTTCGCACGATTCGTTTTCACATTCGTCGCGCAGACGAATAATTTTTTGGTGTTGTAGCGGCGCAACTCATTGAAGTCGATCAGCTCGTTCAGGATATCACGAAGCGGATTGTAATTGAATGGATTCAGCTGATAGGGCGAAAGCGATTGCGAAATGGCGTTGTAGAATAAATATCCGGGCGAAGTGTAGAGATCACCAAAGTTGAGCGTCTTATCCCACGCCGACGGTTTGAAAAGATAACTGCCGTATTGCGCAATTTTTTTCCAGAGAATTTCGAGCAATTCTTTCGCTTTATCCGGTCCGCCCATGTGCAGGCCATAAGCCGTGACGACCGCGTTCACTGCACCAGCGCTCGTTCCGCAGATTCCCTCCGCCACAATTTCATCTACTTCGAGCAGGCGATCGAGCACGCCCCAGGTGAATGCGCCATGCGCGCCTCCGCCCTGCAATGCGAGTGCGATATTCTTCTTTGGAAAATTGGCTTTAGGATTCAAGGGGATTACTTCGGGAAGGATTACGGATTATTACGGAGAATACAGATTACGGATGAAAACAGATTTACTGACCAGGGGCTGGGGTTGCTGAATTTGCTACGTGAAGGTACGACTAATTCAAGATTTAATATTCAAAATTCAGGAACCTCTTATTTCATTTCATCCCAGTTATAGATCACTTGCCCGGTTTGGGTGATCGGCGCATCTGCATACACATGTTTGCGTGTGACAAGTTTGTCCTGGATGCGTTTCGTCATCGTGATCAACGTCGAATTATTCGGGCCATAATCGCACACCTCGCTGTGCTGAAGCACAAGCTTACCGTTTCCCCAGCTGAAACATTTGCGGATCTCGTTGAACGGGGAATCAGTCATATTCTGAATAGAATAAACCAGTTTTTCTTTCGGGTCGAATTCCGGATCGAACGTTCCTTCTAGTTCAGCGTTCTCCATGAATTTTTTCTTTGCTGGATCGTACAGCCAACAGAGATAAGTAGCACATCCGTTAACATAAGCGCCTGCTTTTATCCGGAAATCATCATAACCATCAAAATTCATATCCTCCATTATGAATTGTCCTTCTGAATACCTGTAAAAATTATCAAGATCGCGCGGGCGCACATTTTGAATGACATTAGCATACGGATCAGTAATATCAACCCTCCTTATGGTAAACCACCATTCGCCGTCATAGTTTTTTGAAGAATCATACAGGACATGGAATGAAAAGAGTGAATCGGAGAAATACGGCTGCAGAAAATCAGATTTTCGTCGGGTGGATTTCGTGTTTCCGATGCTGTCGGCTTTTGCAAGAGAATCTTTTTTCTGCAAAGAATCGACTTTTCTCAGTGAATCGACACGATGCAACGAATCATTCGCAGGTTTCGGCGGAACAGGCGCATGCAGCACTCTCCATCCGATCCACACGATGAAGATAAGCGAGACGGCGATGAGCAGCAAAAGGCAACCGATCGTGGAGTACTGGCGTGCGCTGGAAGATTTATCGCTCATTCAATGTGAGAATTGATCAATGTGAAAATGTGAGAATGAAATTACAGATTACGGGATTACAAATTACGATTGACTATGTCATTGCGTAATTCTGTAATTTGTAATTACTGGGCCGACCATCCGCCATCCACCGGAATTGCTGTTCCCGTGATGAGTTCAGCATGATCACTGGCAAGAAAAACACAGAGTGCGCCGAGCGATTCGGTCTTCACGAATTTTTTCACCGCGTGTTTCTGCAGCATCACTTTCGAGATGACGTCTTCCTCACTCATGTTGTGCGTCTTCGCCTGGTCAGCGATCTGGTTCCTTACCAGCGGTGTATCAACATATCCGGGACAAATGGCATTCGCAGTGATACCGAACGGAGCTCCTTCGAGTGCGGCGACTTTGGTGAATCCTACGATGCCGTGCTTCGCGGCCACGTACGCGCTCTTGAATTCACTCGCCACGAGCCCGTGCGCGCTTGCTATGTTGATGATGCGTCCCCAATTCCTTTTTTTCATTCCTGCTAGGACCAAACGGGTAGTATGAAAAGCAGCGGTAAGATTCAGCCCGATGATCATATTCCATTTTTCCACAGGGAAATTCTCAATTTCCGAAACATGCTGTACGCCCGCGTTGTTCACGAGCACATCGATCGGCCCGAGATTTTTTTCCGTTTCTCCAATGAAATTTTCGATCGCAGAAACATCCAGCAGATTCGCCGGAGAGAAAAAGGTCTTCACCGAAAATTCTTTTCCGACCGCAGCGGCAATTTCGGCTCCGTTTTTTTCGAGTCCGTTGAAAGAAATATTGTAGCCAGCTTTTGCGAATTCGCGCGCGATTCCGAGACCGATGCCGCTTGTACTTCCAGTGATAAGTGCTGTTTTCATAACAATGCGAAGATACTCTCTTCAGGTAATTGGTTGGTCGTGTATTTGTTGGTCGCTGGTGGTTGATTATCAATTACCACCTGCGACCAACGCCAAAACGACCAACCTGCCGGGAGATTGACAATTAATCATTCTAAAGAGTAATTTTGTATTAATATGTTATCACTCGATCCAAACGATCTCAAGACGAACGTCCTTCACCAGTACCTGCTTTATTCCGTTGCACCTCGCCCAATTGCATTCGCGAGCACGGTTGACAAAGACGGGAAAGTGAATCTTTCTCCTTTCAGTTTCTTCAATGTGTTCAGCGCAAGGCCGCCGATCGCCGTTTTTTCTCCGTCGCGCAGTGGACGCACGGGCCAAACGAAGAATACCTATGATAATGTGAAGGAAGTTCCCGAAGTGGTGATCAACATTGTGAATTACCCGATCGTGCACCAGATGTCGCTCACGAGCGCCGAATATCCGAAAGGTGTGAACGAATTCGTGAAAGCGGGATTGACAGAAATTCCATCGGTGAAAGTGAGGCCGCCGCGTGTGAAGGAATCGCCGGTACAACTGGAGTGCAAGGTTCTCGAAGTGAAAGAGCTCGGGCAGAATGGCGGCGCCGGAAATCTCGTGATCTGTGAAGTGGTGATGCTGCATATTCACGAAGAGATCCTGAATCCGGAAACGCAAATGATCGATCAGCAGAAAATAGATCTCGTGGCGAGAATGGGTGGCGATCTGTATTGCCGCGCATCGGGCAGCGCGATCTTCACGATCAAAAAACCATTGACAACGATCGGCATGGGCGTGGATCAGATTCCTGCGCACATCCGCACGAGCAAAGTACTCACGGGAAATCATCTCGGCTTACTCGGCAATTGCGAACACATGCCTTCTGCAGAGGAAGTTCAGCACTACAAAACTTCGGGAGCCATTCTTGAAGTGTTCCAGGATTACGGAAAGGATCACGAGAAACTCGATACACACCTGCATCACATCGCTGCACGGTTGCTGGATGATGGTAAAGTGGAAGAAGCGTGGAAAGTCTTACTAAGTGATTGAAGTAAATTCTTTTGTACGAACTACGAAATGGGCGAATACGCATAATGCTGATGCGCGGAAATCACGAAAGGCGAAAGGTATAGTTCGTATTCAGTTAATTTTGTTCGTTCGTAGTTGGCGTATACGTTCATTTCGTAGTTCGTACTAAAGCAAGCGCCTGTTAATTGTAATTGCCTAACTACTTGTCACTGGCAAGATTAAGACTTATCAACATGACGAGCTTTTACGCCTGATTCAGAGCGAACTTTTCTACATTCGCTATTCCAAAATCCATAAGTAAAAATCAATTTTAATACGTTTCAGCTATGTTCAACATCACAGGAATTCTCAAACTCAAAACAGACGAACAAAAAGTATCGGACCGTTTCCGCAAACGCGATTTTGTGCTTACCGACACTTCTTCCCAATATCCGCAGCATATCACTTTCCAGCTTGTGCAGGACCGTTGCTCACTCATTGACAATATCCCGGTGGGAGCAGAGATCCGCGTATTCTTCAATCTTCGCGGACGTGAATGGACACCGAAAGATGGCGGACCAGTGAAATATTTC
>DATJEX010000177.1:0-17518 GCA_035496135.1 Bacteroidia bacterium | reverse complement strand
ATCCGTAGGAATATGATCGAGGATTTTTGTACTCACAATAGTTGTTTGGTTACTTGGTTTCTTGAGTTGCTTATGTTGCTGTAAGAAAAATAAAATGCTTCCCTGACTTCATTATTGTAAAGTTGCATAGGAGATCAGTCTTTTGAATCTCCACGCTCCTTAATGAATTTGTTGAATCCATTCAGCAATCTTAGACAAAGGTGATATTTTTCCTTCATTTTATCGAAGACTTTTTGATCAATATATTCTTCATCGAGCGCAACATAAAGATGGTCAAGTGTCTCCTTTAAAGATCCTCTGGAAATCCGATTCATCTGGATAGATTCCTTATTATGAAACCTTCCATGTGATTCTGCAATGTTGGCAGTAATAGATCGAGATGATCTTGTAATCTGATCGTAAAGTTTGAACCTTTCATCGGGAGGAAATCCTTTTGCGATCTTAGAAACCTCCTTGCGAAATTCGCGACATTCTTTCTACAAATTCAAATCATAAAATTCACCGTAACTCATAAAATAGATTTATAAATAAGGCCGCAAATATGAAAAAACAAATTCAATACTTGTTGCTAAAAAACACAGCATTCTTTCCACCAAACTCAATCCACATAAGAAACCAAGCAACTCAAGAAACCAAGCAACTCAGGAAACGAAGCAACTCAAGAAACCAAGAAACACAAACAACAAAGAAGCCAGGGAATATTAGTAGCCGTTTATCCTACAATGATCCAGTGAGCAATACCGTAAACGATGAGCAATCCCGAAAAGCAGATCATATCGAAGATCTGGGAACGACGATTGTTCTCGTCCTTCTTGCGAATTGCATTCGACACGATACTGAAGACAATGCTCAACAGAATGAGTGCGAATGTTACATCGTGAAGTTTGTCGACGATCGTGAATGAAGAATGGTCGGGCAATGATGAATCGACGATGTACTTATTACCTACCGAGGCGAAGAGCGCACCAACCGCAAGACTGGTGCGTGCACCGATCTCATTCCCGTCGAGGAAGAACACCGAAAGTGCGATGAGAAATGCGACATACAGTCCGAGAAATAATTTCAGGAAGATGTTCTTGCTCACCCGTTCGATGCGTGTGGAGATGGACAGGCGCGCATACGAGCTCGTTCCTGTGAGTGTGGGATCGCCATACGTTGTGCCATAGGTGTAGATGGAAGGAACGAGTTTGAAGTCGGAGATCTTCCATCCGTTCAGTTCAACTGATTTATCTATTTTGGAATTCGCTGTATCTGCAATGTAAACGAGTTCGGATGTGTCCATGTCTGTTTCTTCCAGTAACACATCCAGTGTTTGTCCGTCGAGCGGGAAACGCTGAATGTCCCAGTTCTTGCGGATCATAGCCGAACATTTGTGGGTCGCCCAGATGACATTTCCTTTCAGTTCCACTGTCGGAAAATCGCGGGACACACTTTCTGAATTCACGATCTCGGTCGTCTCGAGCGGATTGAGGGTGGAATCCTTATAGATATACCACACCCAGTAATCAATTCCGAAATCATTTTCCGCGAAACCGAGACTGTAAATGGAAGTAACATAAATGCCGACCATCACCGTGTCCTTGTGTGTCACTTCTTCGTCTTCAGATTTAGCAGCTGTGGTATCTGCTTTCTGGGCGAATGCCGAAAGAGAAAAAACGAACAGGAAAAGAAAAGCGAGAAAAGATCTGCGGAGGTTCATCAGCTTATATTTTTTTCAGGATCTCAGCTGCCTTCTCGAGTGTCTCGTCTTTTTTCGCGAAACAGAAACGCAGCATGTTATCGTAAACGGGTTTGTGATAGAAAACGGAAATAGGAATGGCAGCAACACCATTTTCCTTCAGCATGCGTACCGCGTATTCCGTATCCTTTTCAGTGGTGATATCGCTGTACTGCAGCAACTGGAAATAGGTTCCGGGACTCGGCGTCAGTTTGAATCGTGATCCGCGCAGCAGCTTGTTGAATTTGTCTCTCTTCTTCTGGTAAAAATTTCCGAGTTCGAGATAATGTTTTTTATTCTTGAGAAATTCCGCTATGCCGTATTGCATCGCGCTGTTGCAGGTGAACACGAGGAACTGGTGCACTTTCCTGAATTCCGCCATCAGTTCTTTCGGGCCGATGCAGTAGCCGATCTTCCACCCTGTTGTGTGAAATGTTTTTCCGAAAGATGAAATGATGAGTGAACGTTTCGCGAGATTCGGATACTTCGCCATGCTCTCGTGCGTATTTCCGTCAAAGAGGATATGCTCGTACACTTCATCGGAGAGAATGACAATGTCTGTGTTCTTCGTCAGTTTCTCCAGCTGTTTCATGTCCTCCGCTTTCAGCACGGCGCCTGTTGGATTGTGCGGCGTGTTGATGATGATCATGCGGGTGTGATGATTCACCACTTTCTTCACCGCGTTCCAGTCGATGGAATATTCCGGTGCGGTGAGCTGCATGTAAATCGTTTTTCCTCCGTGGAGTTCGATCGCCGGCTGGTAACAATCGTAAGCCGGTTCGAAGATGATCACTTCATCGTCTTCACGCACACACGCTGCAATAGCCGTGTAGATCGCCTGTGTTGCTCCGGCTGTCACCGTGATCTCCAAATCCGGATCATATTTCGCTCCGTAAAGTTCTTCCGTTTTTTCCGCGATGCGTTCGCGCAGCAATGGCACACCGGGCATCGGCGCGTATTGATTGTGTCCCGCTTTCATCGCCGCGTTCACGAGGTCGACCAATTCGGGCGGACAATTGAAATCGGGAAATCCCTGCGAGAGATTGATGGCGTTGTGTTCCGTCGCGAGTTTGGACATCACCGTGAAAATGGTGGTTCCGACGGTCGGTAATTTGGAGCTGATATTGCCGGGAAAAGAAGGCATTTCGGGAGAAGAGTTGTTCTTGTTTTAGAGGATGCTAAGGTAGGGAAAGTTGGTCGTTTTGAGGTTGGTCGTTGGTTGTCGTTTCTAAGGACAAAACCACCAACGACGAACGACCCGACGACCAACTTTTCCCTACCTTTACCCTTCACAAAAAAAATCATATTACCGATGAAAATTGCAGACAAGACCGTGGTATCGCTCAACTACCATCTGACCGTTCCCAATGACAACGGCGGAGAAGAAATATCCATTGAACAGACCTCTAAAGAAGATCCATTCGTGTTCCTTTTCGGCGGCGGACAATTGCTTCCCGAATTCGAAGGAAATCTTTTCGGAAAAACGAACGGCGACAAATTCGATTTCCGTATCGCAGCCGAGAATGGTTACGGCACCTATCAGCTCGATCACGTGGTGAATCTCCCGATCGAGAATTTCCTCGACGCAAGCGGCAAACTCGACTCAGAGATGATCGCTGTAGGAAAGAATGTTCCGATGATGAGTGAAGACGGCCACCGCATGTGGGGAAAAATTCTTGAAGTGGCACTCAAACATGTGAAGATGGATTTCAATCATCCACTCGCAGGAAAAGAATTGCATTTCAACGGAGAAGTCCTCGATGTGCGCGAAGCTTCGAAAGAAGAA
Organism: Bacteroidia bacterium; assembly: GCA_035496135.1. Taxonomy (GTDB): domain Bacteria; phylum Bacteroidota; class Bacteroidia; order Palsa-965; family Palsa-965. The sequence continues at coordinate 14,015 of DATJEX010000177.1, read as the reverse complement.
CTCGATCACGGCCACGTACACGGACCGGGCGGGCATCATCATTAGCCACAGATTTCACAGATTAGCACAGATTATTCTGGAAAACGGCGGGAGAAAATTCCTGCCGTTTTTTTTATTCCCTTTCACACTCACCTTCACTTTCACTCTGCGTCAGCGGACAAAAAAACCCGATAGACCTACCTATCGGGTGGATCCCTGTCAAGCTTTGCCTTTATCAAAAAAAGCAATTCAATAGCAGGAGATCGTTTCGAATTTGCCAATAGAAAACCGCTTCTGAAAATTAATGAGGAGAAGAAGAAATATAGTGCGGTGAATAAATTTTTTCTCGCGGATTACGCAGACAGCGCGGAGAAAAACTGAAAACAGTAAACAGACAACTACTGCTTACTGCTTACTGCCTACTGCCTACTGCTTACTGCCTACTGCGCACCGGCACGTGCGAAGCTATCCTTGATATCTTTTCATGAAATCCGCTTCGTAACTCGCTCCGATGGGGATCCTGTTCTCGCCGAGATGGATCATCTTGTTGCGCACGACATCAATTTTTTTGATCGGCACGATGAAGGAACGATGTACACGAACAAAATCATTCGCCGGCAACGTTTCCGCAATGGATTTCATCGTCATGCGCGCTACGTACGGCGCACGCCCGCTCACGTGGATCTTGATGTAATCGTCGAGTCCTTCTATGAACAATACGTCGCTGTAAGCGATCTTGATGAGCGAATAATCGGCGCGGATGAAAAAATAAGGATTCGTTTCATTGGCGGAACGATGCGTGAAGTTGAAATACTCCACCGCTTTTGCAACGGCTTTCGTGAAACGCTCGAATGAAAATGGTTTGAGCAGGTAATCGAGCGCGTCGAGTTCGAATCCTTCCACGGCATACTCGCTGTACGCTGTGGTGAAGATCACCATCTTTTCCTGCGAGATCTGCTTGTAGAATTCGATTCCCGTCATCGAAGGCATTTTGATGTCGAGGAAAATAAGATCGACGGGGAATTTTTTCAGGTATTTCATTCCTTCGCTTGGCTTCGTGAATGTTTTCACGAGCTCCACTTCGGGAGTACGGGCGCAGAATTCCTCGATCACTTTCAGTGCGAGTGGTTCGTCGTCAATGGCTATCGCTTTTATCATAAGGAGATCTCCAGGTCTACAATGAATTCTTTATCGTTGTCGGTTATTTTCAGTGTATGTTTTCCGGGATAGGAAAGATCGAGCCGCTGGTGAACATTCGGAATGCCATGGCCACTTTTCGATCCGGCGCCGTAATCAATGTGCACTTTTTTATTCGCCACCCGGAACTTCAGCGTATTCCCTTCTACGGTAATATCGATCACAATTTTACTTTCCTCTTCAGGATTCACACCGTACTTGAAAGCATTTTCAACGAACGGAATGAGAATGATCGGTGTGATCTTTTTGTACTGGGTATTTCCCGTCACGTTCATGCTCACATCAACGGTGTTGCCCACGCGCAACTTCTGAAGGTCGATGTAATCACTGATGTAGGTGAGTTCTTTCTCGAGCGAGACTTTCTCCGTCTGCGATTCCGTCGTCACGTACCGCATCATTCCCGAAAGTTTCACCACCGCGCTCGCCGTCGCATCTGATCGCTGGATGGCGAGTGAATAAATACTGTTGAGTGTGTTGAAGAGAAAATGCGGATTGATCTGCGCTTTGAGATAGGAAAGTTCGGCCGAGAGTTTTTCCTGTTCGGCCTTTTTCCATTCGGCAGTGATGCGCAGAAAGAGTGAGAACAACATCATCCCGAGAAACTGAAAAAAATGATTCGCGAGCATGTAAAGGTGAAAAGACCCCTGCGTATTGCTGAAAACAGGATCTTCCGGAAACTTCGTTATATCGTAGCGGTTCTCCGGAAAGAAAAATGCGGGAAGGAATTCGGCGATGATAAGTGTAGCAAATGAAATAGTGAGAAACAGCGCGAACTTGCGTTTGAAATAAAATTTCGGAACGAGCAGGAAATAATTCAGGTAGAAGAATCCGATGAGCAACACGTAATGAAAAAGATCGCGCTGAAACGGAGGAATGGTGAAAAGATTCTGAGAACCGTTCAGGTCAGGAGAAAACAGGATGGGAACGGACATGAATCCGATACATCCCAAAACGTGAAGAAAGATCCTGAAGGCCCTGCTGTTCATTGGTAAATCTGAACCTAAGATACGCCGGAAATTGAAAAATGATTCCGCTGAATTTATTCATCGGTCGCAGGTATTTCCGTTCTCGCCTCTTTTCTGTAGAACACACGCAGCATCGTCGGGAAAACGATGAGCAGCAAGGGCAACGCGGCGAGAAATCCGCCAATGACGGCGATCGCGAGCGGCTGATGCAATTGTGCCCCGGTGCCGATCCCGAGCGCGAGCGGCATGAGCGCGATGATCGCACCAAGTGCCGTCATGAGTTTCGGGCGAAGGCGTGTGGCGATGGAATAAACGATCGCGTCATTCACATCGCTGTCGTTGAGCGCCAGCCGGAATTGCTGGAAGGTGAAGATGGCATTTTCACCAATGATCCCGATGATCATGATGAGCCCGGTGTAACTTCCCACGTTGAGCGGCGTGTTGGTTAGATACAGTGCCATGTAACTTCCTGCAATACCGAGCACGGAAATAATGAGGATCATGAACGCGATCTTGATATCGCGGAAAAGAAAAATGATCACAGCGAAAACAAGCAGGCTCGCCGTGAAAAGAATGAGCAATAATTCTTTGAAAGATTCCTGTTGTTCTTTGTACGCCCCGCCATAAGCGACGTGATAGCCCTGCGGGAAATGAATTTTCCTGTTGATCGAATCACGAATGCTTTTCATTGTCGTTCCGAGATCGACACCATTCAAACGCGCGGTCACCGCGACCATCGATTGCAGATCTTCTCTCCGGATCTCCGTCACTCCGGGTTTGATATCCACCGTGGCGAGATCGGTGATCGGCTTGAGTTTTCCATCCGCGAGAAAAATATTCTGTTTCTGCATATCGGAAAAACTTTTGTTCTTGCTGTTCGGATAGATCATCCGGATCGAAGTCAGTTGATTATTCTCCGGGATGCTTCCCACCACATTTCCCTCGAGCTGCGTCTGCATCTGGAACTGAAAATCAGTTGGCGTGACACCGAACTGCGCGAGCTTCACAAAATCGGGGCGCACATCGACTTCGGGGCCTGCAACAACTATTCCGTCGAACACATCTTCTGTTCCTTTTACGCTGTCGACGATATCCGCGATCTGCGTGGCATACTCATTCAGTTTCGTTGCATTCGTTCCGAACACTTTCACTTCGATCGGTTGCGCCGATGCCATCAGATCGCCCAGCATGTCGCCGATGATCTGCCCGAAGTCAATCTGCAAAGCAGGCTGCGTTGATTCAATTTTTTTGCGGATGTCGTCGATCACTTCGTCTGTCGTTCTGCTTCTGTCTTTTTTCAGCTGAATAAGATAGTCACCGCGATTCGGTTCAGTGATGAAGAATCCCATCTCTGCACCTGTGCGTCGTGTGTAATCCTGAACTTCGGGAACAGAGAGAATGAGTTTTTCCACTTCACACAATTCACGATCCGTTTCTTCGAGCGTTGTTCCGGGAAGTGATTTGTAATCGAGCACGATCGTTCCTTCATCCATGTCGGGAAGGAATCCTGTTTCGAGGCGCGGATAAATGTAAACGATGGAACCGATCAGGAATGCAACGAAGAGCAGACTCAGGATCGGGCGTTTGATGAAGAAAGAGATCCACGCGGTGTGTTTCTGCTTTTGTGGTTTTGCTTCCACCCGTTTCTCCGCTCTCAATTTCTTTCCCGCCAATTGCAGGTAGATCACCGGCAATCCGATCCACGTGACGAAGAACGAAGAAATGAGTGTAATGATCATCGTATTCGTGAGCACGTTGAAATAAGCTCCCGCTACTCCACCCATCAGCACGAACGGAACGAAGATGACGATCGTACTCAGTGATGAACCGATCATGGAAGGAAGAAGGTATTTCATCGATCGGCCGAGAAGTACATTGGTATTCTCCTCCGGAAATTCTTCGTGCGTGCGGTGGATCTGTTCCACCACCACGATCGCGTCGTCGATGATGAGGCCGATAGCCGCGGCGATCGCACCAAGCGTCATGATGTTGAGCGTGTAGCCCATCGCATACAGTCCTGTGAGTGTAAGCGCGAGCGTGATCGGGATCGTGATGAGAATGGACAAACTTGCTTTCAGTGAACGCAGAAAGATCACCGTGACGATGATCGCGAGCAACAATCCGATCCAGAGACAATCCTCCACACTTTTGATCGCATCATTCACAAAATTCGATTGCACGTAATAGGGAACGAGTTTCACGCCGTTCGGAAGTATTTTATTCAATTGCTTCACCTGCGTCTGCATCGCGTCGGACACTTCGATGAGATTGGAATTCGGTTGCTTGAAAACATTCACGAGCAATGCGGCTTCACCATTCGCGTTGATCTTCGTGTATTCCACCTGTTCATGAACATCTACATCCGCAACATCCTTCACGTAGATCGGGCGTTTGCCATCGTTGCGCACCACAACATTCTCCAGGTCATCTTTCGAATAAATTCCTGCATCTGTGAGATTCAGATAAAGCCGTTTGTTGTCGTAAGAATATCCGTTCGAGAGAATGAATGCCGTTTGCGCGAGCGCATCGTTGATCATTACTGGAGTGATGCCGAGCTCCGACATCTCCTGTGTTTTCAATTCGAGCCAGTACTCTTTTGTTTTACCTCCGAGAATGCGCACAGCGGAAATTCCGTTCACCTGCGAGAGAAAAGGTTTGATGATGTTGTTCGCTATGAGTTTCTGTTCGATCGGCGTTTTATTCTTCGCTTCGAGCGTGTAGCCCATCACCGCGAGCAATGAAGGATTCATTTTCTCAACAGTGAGTCCAAGCTCAGCCGGTAAAGTATTCCTGATCTCGGCGATGCGCGATTCGATTTGCTGTTGGCAGAGATTCACATCCACATTCCATTCGAAGTAAGCGGAGATCTCGCACGAACCGCGGCTCGTGCTGCTCTGGATCATGTGCAGCCCAGGCACCTGTTTGATCGCGGCCTCCAGTGGTTTGGTCACCGTGATCATCATCTTGTCGACCGGTTCCTGTCCATTGTCGGCGATGATCTTTATTTTGGGAAATGTGATCTCGGGAAATAAGGACGTCTGGAGTTTGTTGAACGCGAAAACTCCTGCCAGCAGAATAACCAGCAGCAGGAAAGAAACCGAAACACGATGCGTGCTGTAGAATTTCCGGTTCATTTTTTTGTGTTGATAGAAACTTTCGCGGTATCAGCTAATCCATAATTCCCGGTAACGATGATACGGTCCGACGGAGCGAAAACAGGTTCCGTGATCTCACACATGTCGTCACTTTTTATTCCCGTCTTCACATCCACGCGTACGGCGACACTGTCGTTGATCAGTTTCATCACCCAGAACATCGTTTGTGTTTCGTCAGAAAGAATGGAAGCCTGCGGAACGAGCGTCGCGTTTTGTTTTGTCGATTTGATGATGCGTACTTTCGCGATCAGGTTTTCCGGAAGATTTTTACTGGTATTCGCACGTACCATCACCTGTTGTGTTTGCGAAGCCTGGTCGACCGTTGGCAATGCCCCGATGATCATTCCTTTCAGAACTGAATCGCCATCAAGAACAATTTCACAGGCGCTTCCGTTCTTCACGTACGCGTTCATTTCATACGGAACCTGCAGAATGAAAACAAGACTGCTTCGGTCGGAGATCACCGCGAGTTCATCACCTTCCTGTACAAAATCGCCTTTCTGGTGATCGACCGTTGTGATGACACCGGAACGCTGCGTGCGGATCGGAATGATGCCGGAAAAACGAAGCGCCGTATCCGCTCCTGAATTCTGCAACGCGAAAGCTTCCTTCGTCATGAGTGTGAACAGATCTTTATTCGGGCCGACCTCACTTCCAATGCTCACGTTGATGTCATTCACATAACCGGTGATCGTCGCCTTCACGGGAATTTTTTTCTGGAACATACTGATCGCATTCAGTTCGATCATTTCTGAAACAGGTCCGTTCGTTACATTGGTCACCGTGACGGGAGTCGTCGCGACAATATTATCATCCCCTTCTTCTTCATTCGCAGCGCCACCACAACCGGCAATTGTTCCGGCAATGACGAATGCTGCGAAGAGGTATCTGAATTTTTCCATTTTCATTTTTTATCGGAGATCGTAAATGCGAAGTTCAGCTGATCTTCCCGCGGTGACAGGAACAGCAACGAAATATTTATTTTCAATTTCATCGTACAGGGAAGTCCGTGCGAGCAAGCGGGTAGGCAGATGTTGTACGCGCGTGTAGACAAAAGAGGAATCATGAAACACATCCACAAATCCTTCGCCGGCCGAAACGAATAGAAGATGATCATTATGATCATAGAAAATATCATCGGCATCATTTGAACAGGCGATCTGCGAGTAGATCTTTCCTGTCATTTCATTCATGACAAGAATTTCGGAAGGATGACGGCAGGCAATGAACACAAGAGCCGATGCCGTGTCGATCGCCATGGGAAAATTGTCTTTCGTGGAATGCAGGTTCCATTTTACCGTAGAATCCTTTCCCGACAGATCATGAATTTCCAGCTGATAAGCATCCGGAACATTCGCGAAAAGCTTTTTTCTGTTCAAATCAAGCTGGAATGCTTCCACATGTCCGTCCGTTTCAAAATTCCAGTATTTGGTCATGTGCACGAGATCTACTTTCGCAATCCCGCCATCGTAGCCAATGTAAAGTGTGCGGTCATTATCGTAACGGACATTATCGGCGTCGGAACCAATGAGAATGGAGTCCGTCATACGATAGGTTTCACTGTTGTAGAAACGCAGCCATCCGTCACCGCCTGAAGAAACAGCGATCATCTTTCTTGCCGAATCGAAAACAATTCCCTGCGGTTCTGCGATATTCTTTATGCTGAACAGCGTTTTGTAATTCTTCACATCGACGACTTCAACCGAATTATTCCCGAGGGCACAGATAAAAATGCGCTGACCATTCCGGTCGTACGCCATGTGATCAATGCGGCCTTTCACATCCGGCAAACTGATCGTGTTGTCGAGCGAAAGTCCTGCATGAACCGGCTGATCTGCGCAGGCGATCGTCACGAAGAAGATCGCGATCGGGAAAAGGATCAATGTGCCGTAGACCTTCTTTTTCATTTTACCAGTTCCAGTAATTCAGTTGATTCACAAGAATGAGTTCGTCCACTTCGGCACGGTTGAGCTGCGCCTGGATGTCAATATGGTTTTTGATCGCGACAATGTAATTGGTCACGCTCAGTTGTCCTTTTTCGAGCAACACTTTATCGGCATTGATCAATTGCTGAGAAATATTCAGCAGCTCCTGTTGTTGCTGGACAAGTTTCTTCTGCCGGTCGATCTGTGTCTGTAACTGCAACACACGCATGCTTTGCTGTCCGACAAAATAATTCCGGTAATTCATCCGGATGTTTTCATTGATCCCGATCTTCTGATACTGAATGTTGCGCTGATGTCCGTCGTACAACGGCATGATAAAAGATATCCCGAAACTCAATCCGAAATTCCTGTAGATCGTCGCCGGACTTGATGAGATCAACCCTGCATCGGCGAACCAGTTGAAATGCGGGCGGTATCGTACATCCAGCATTGCGCGCTGATTCACCAGGCGGAAACTGTCGATCGCGAATTGAAAAATGAAAGGAGAGACTTTCTGCATCGGCGCTGTCTTCTCAATGGAAGGAGCAGAGAGTTCATAATATGCCGTGTCTGAAATTCCGCAGAGAATGTTCAATTGCCCGAGTTCATTCCGGTAATTGAAATAAGATTGATTCGCCGCGACCTGCTGCGTTTTCAATTCCAGTTCGAAAGAGAGAAGATCGGTCTGCAGGTAAATTCCGTGCGAAGTGAGATCGGTGAGTAATCCTTCTTCATCGCGGAGCAATTTCAATACGGAAGAATTGTAACTGTATTCGCGGAAAGAAGAATACGCGGTGATGAATTGATCGATCACATCCTTTGAAATGTCGTGCGCCGAGATCGCTGAAGAATTCGCTATGGATTCTTTGCCGATGCGGATCTCCTCGTATTGCGGCGCGTAGAGTTTCTTCGCGAAGATGGGTTGCGTGACACTCGCGATCGCTTCATAATTTCCGCCATTGGTCACTGCCCCGTCGTAGCCGTAGTTGTGATACGTTGGCGCGACCATCACCATTCCGATCGCATCCACTTGCGGTTTGCGCGACGCATCCAGCAGCGAACTATCGAGCCCGGCCGACTGAAGTTGTGCGGTGTAATCCTTGATGACCGGAGAATTGGTTTTCGCCTGGTCGATGAAAAAATCGAGCGTACGCGTCTGCGCATGCATCACCCCCGAGAGGAGCATGAAAAAGATCAGCAGTTTGGCAGCCTGGCGCATGAACGGATTTGAACGCCTAAAAATACAATTGTATTCCGGTATAATTCTGGGGAGAATCTATACGAATTCCGGAGTGAAAGAGGTCATTGGTTACCTGGTTGCTTATGTTGCCTGGTTACGTGGTGCCTGGTTGGTGAAATGATTTAATTATCGGGGAAATCCAAAAAACACAACGAACACAAGAAACCAAACAACTCCAGGAAGTGGAGACTACTCAGGCGAGGTGGATGATGACTGCTGTGGCCGTTACCTCAGTCGTGTATTTTTTCAGCGGACGTGTCGCCGGATCGTGTGTTACATTTCCGTCGAGATCAAAGGAACTTCCGTGTGTGGGACAATTCAATCCGGTAGCTGTGGCCGTGAGCGGATTATCCTGGTGCGTACACTTCATCAGCAGTGCGTTCACTTCCGAATCTGATTTTTTCACAAGGAGAATATCCGAATCAAGTTTCATGCTGCGCACAATGGCGAGTTTTCCGTCTTTGAATGAAGTGAGCGGAACAGTGAGTGTATTATCAGAAACAGACGCTTTGATCACGGGAATGGGAGAACATCCACTGAGCGATGGAAGCAGAATTCCCGCGCCGGCTGCGGCGACACACATGGAACAGGAAAGTTTGAGGAATTTTCTTCTTTCCATCAGAAGCTGTACCCGATCCCCAATTGGAAAAATCCGTTGGAAGCATAGAACGGAACGGATGGTGACACCGGCGGAAGATTCGGATTCGGTTTGCCGGTGGTCCTGATCATGTAATCCGCTTTTACCACGACACCATGCAAAGGAAGAAATGTAATTCCTGTCACCACGTAACTCTGCGCAAGCGCGTTGTTCATCATTCCATTCTCCGGAACACGGTAATTCATATCGAGATATTCGTAGCGTCCGAAGAGCGTGAGGTCTTTATTTGTTTCCGAATTCCAGAAACGTAAAATATTGTACCCGGCTTCCGCGTAAGCACCGAACATCATTTCCGGTGTATTGTTTCCATAAGCCGCGTTGATCTTTGCCGCGTCTTTGATATTCACCACGGTCGCGAGTGTGCGGAATGAGAATCCGTTGTTGTTGTACTGAAGATCCGCTTCGGTGAGTGCGACGGGTGTTCCGAATGCGCCGTTGGAAAGATGAAGTGAATCCGCTTCTGTTCTGCTCACGCCTGCACTTCCCCCGTAGTAAGCGGAGATCTGCGCGCGGAATTTATTGAAGTAATACAATGCCGATCCTGTCACTGCGATGTTCGATGCGGTCGCGTTTCTTCCCTCCCATCTTCCTTCACGGATCCCGGTGCCGTATTCAAAATTCGCGGAGCTTAATCCATTGACAAGTCCGAAAGAATAATTCAGTCCGCTCAATCTGTCACATTTTCCATAGAGCGCCACACCGATCTCACGCCAGGTCGCAGGAATGATCCACGTTTCCACATACGTGCGATCAACTCCATTGAATGTTGTCGGCAGATGATTTTCATTGGTGATCCCGAGGCGCGGAACAAAAAGTCCGGCGCTGATGTACGCATTCCTGCAGAGATCGAATTTCAGAAAAAGCTGTTCAAACGCCGCTTCTCCTCCACCCGCATCCACTTTTCCGTCTTCAATTTCCAGCTCGGAGAACAAGGCGATCTTATTGCTGAATTTATGTCCGACAAAAAGAACAGCTCGTGCTACATCAGCATTGGCCGTATTATTCCGCACATCATACGTGCATGCGACCTCACCGTAACCGGAGAGCAGCGTTGCTTTTTCAGAAGCGACAAGTCCCGCAGCAAGTGAATCTTCGTGCGTGAGTACCTGCGCATTGGTGTGAATGGAAAAACTGAGTGCTCCCGCCACAAAAATCCCGATGCTGATCTTATTCATGATGAAATCCTGTTCTTTTTACAGCAACAAAGGAACTTCATCTGCTCACGTGCATCAATACCACAAAGAGGGTATATAGAACGATTCTAAACAGAAAAATCAGCCTTTTGAGAGCTGATTTTCACTGGAAAGTGAGGAATATCATTTGGTGAAATGGAGAAAATCTTTCCAATCGGCGAGATTGGCCATGACCTGTAACTGGCGGTAACGTTCGTGAAAATCCATGTCGTTCGTTTGTGCGTTCAATTCTTCGATCCTGAAACGATCGAAATTCTGGAGCGCCTGTTTTTCTTCAGCAGAAAGCGATTCTCCATTGAACTCACGGTCACGCAGATCATTGATGCTGATGGTTCCGCCGATATCTGATTTGGCGAAATATTTTTTTAAAAGGTCTTCCCGGAGCGTCATAAGAGTACAGTTGCAAATGTAACGGTTTGACGTAACCGTAAGTTACGCCTGCAAAACGCTTTTATTAACAATGAAATGTGAGGATGGGTTGTTCTTTTTTGTCTTGCAAAAAAGAACCAAAAAAGCCGCGTCCTGCCCAAGGCGCTTGTCACACAAATCGACCCGAGGATGAATTTCTCTTTGCCGTCGCTGGTAAATGTTTCCCCACGTCCCGCAAGCGGGTCGCACCCTCAGATCTGCGCTCATGAAACATTTAAGGCGACTGCACACAAGCCTCATCACACAGAAATTCATCCGCCGCGCTGGGGCAGGACATTGATAAATGAAAACTATATTTTTCATTTACTAATATCCTTTCTGTACCCACAACTTTACTATTGAATTTTATCTGTCATCCCATAAACCGAATCCGCAGAGGCCGGAATGGTATTTCATGTGCGACGGGGCAAGTGTGCGATCGCCTTGGAATTTTTCAGAAGGGTTGGAAAGTGGGATGTTGCTGCGACTTGATCGCAGCAACGGGGAAAGATTCCTCAGCGATGGCAAAAATGAAATGCCATGGCGTTGGAATGCGCGACAAGGCCCTTGCGGATTCTTGATTTTTTTGGTTCTTTTTGCATCAAGGCAAAAAGAACGTAAAAGATCAATTCTTTACAGCAGGTTTTGGCTTCGGAAGATTTGCGATACGCAATTTCTCTTCGAGCTTCCCAAGGCTGTCCTGGTAATGCTTCACCGTCGCATCATTTGGTCTTGCAGCTGCGACTTTGTCCAGGAGGCGATGTGCTTCTGGATAGAATTGTCCTGTGCCCATGTAGCCCTGCGCGAGCGCGAATGCGGAATCGAGATTCGTTGTGTCTTTCATGTACGCAGCGTATTTCCGCTCGTTGTACGCAGATGCACCAAGTCCGTTGTTGAGTGTTGCCTGCAATGATTTATCGAGGTAGATCGCCTGCTGGAAGGCTTTTCTTGCATTCACAAAATCCATTGCCATGAAACTCGCGCCTGCGTAATCGCTCCACGCGCGCGGATCGTTCGGCATGGTGGTCGTTGCATCACGGAGGAATCGCGCCGCTCCTTTGAAATCACCTTTCCTCACGCAGTCGTTCGCTTTGGTGACAAACAGCTGCTCATAATCCTTGAGATTCACGTTCGACGGGAAATACGTGTACGCCATATTCCATGCGTCAGCCGCTTCTTCATAACGACCGCGGTAATAATGACACAGTCCAAGATTGAGATAGCCGTTCACATACTTATGATGAAGTTTCGTTGCGGTGATCAGGTATTGAGAAGCGGTGTCGGCATAACGTACCACTTTGAGCGAATCTTTCATCACGTTGTGAATCGTATCTCTGCCAACGATGGAGTCGTGCCCAAGCCACGCGAGTCCATAATCCATGTAACGTGCTCCTGCATTTCCATTGCACAGCGCCGACTTCGGATGTTTCTTCACGTCATGCGTGAACAGCGTGAAATCATCGCGCCATTCCGCGTTACGTTTCACCGTGATCGACCACAACGGAACGCACAATCCGATCACGAGTATTGTCGCGATCACATTCTTCGGTGCCGATTCGAGTCTCTCCAGTCCCTTGATGAAAAGCCAGGCGACGATCATACAGAATCCAACGGAGGAATGATAGATGAGTCGTTCACCCATTGTCGCACCGACATCGAAGACCATGTTGTTCACCAGCGAGAAGAACAGGAAATAGAAAAGCAGCGCGAAAGAAAGTGGATGACGTTTCATGAACAGGTAGATCATCAGGGCGAAAAGGCCGATGTTCACCATGAGCGAAAGCCAGAATGATCCGTCCGTTGTCTCGGTATACGGAAAGTGCTGATAGGAATAATCTGAAACGAGTGTGACGGGATAGCAGAGCAACCAGAGATAATCATCCAGTCGGTCGACTTCGGACGCGAATTTCTGTTCTGATGTGGCGAACATGTAAGGATCGTTGAGCGGATCCTGGTTCTTCATATCAACCGGTGCGCTGGCCACTCCAACCGTACTGATGCGGAGAATGAAATAGACAAAGACGACGCCGAGGAACGGCAGCATGGGTTGTATCACTTCGCTCGCTTTGCGTTTGTGAAAGACCATGATACCCATCGGGAGAAGCGCCAGAAGAACAATGGCGTACTCCTTCGAAAGAAACGCGAGAAAAAAACTGATCACACCTTTCCACATATCTTTCGACTTGCGATGGAGATCGTAGCGGAAGAAAAAGATGAGTGTAAGCGTGATGAAGATGAGTGAGAAGATCTCGTCACGGCTTTTCACGTTCGCGATAACCTCTGTATGGATCGGATGAATCGTGAACAGGAGAACAGAAAGGAAAGCGATATCAGTATTCGTTCGGAAAATAAAATTGCGCAGGAAATAGAGCAGCAACACCATCGAGATGAGAAAATACACGACCTGGAATCCATGCCGCAGTGGAGCAAGCTTCATGTTCGTTTGCTTGATGTCCTTCTGCAACTGGTTCCGCTCGCTGATGAGATCGCCCATCCGCTGATCCACGATCCCTTTTTTCTGGTAATCAAAAATGGAATCGCGCACATCGGTCATCTGCTGGCCATAACATTTTCCGAAGAGCTGCTGTTCGATCGCGAAGGTGATGACCGACAAAGGACGATAACGTCCGCCGGCCAGCTGCTGATCGACACCCATGCTTTCGTAGTAACTCTTGTATGCGTCGTTGCTGAGAATATCACCGATCCCGGCGAACCCTTTCTGCACGTACATGTTTTCCTTCATGATGATATCATCATCCAGCGCGTAGTAATTCTTGTACGTGTTCACATAGAAAAGCGCGCCGATGATCACGATGATGATCGCCTGGATGCGGAAATCATTGGTGAAAAAAAATCCTTTGCCTCTGAGTTCCGGCTGTACGAAGCCTTTCTTTTTGCCTGTGCCGGGAACCTTTTTCGGGGTGACGATCTTTTTTGCCATAAGGAGTCACGAAACTAAGAAAAATGGGGGCAATTCCCCTGTTTTGTCAATACCGGGAAGGCATTTTCCCTGATAATATTTCAGAAAAAAATGTAATTATTCCGGCCTTATGCGTTATAGTTCAAAACGCTCGTTATGAAAGTCTCCCGTTTCATCCTGCTGCTTACAGCTTTTTCATTTTTCATTTCCGCCAAACGGTACAAGCCGCCTGTTTATGATCTGAAATATGTGGAAGAAAGTATGGTTTACATTCCAATGACAACTTTCAATGCCGGGCCCTCGGAAGATGAAATTCCTTACGATTCTTCGAAGATGAGAATAGTCACCGTTGGCGCATTTTACATGAGCAAATTT
>DATJEX010000176.1:0-4857 GCA_035496135.1 Bacteroidia bacterium | reverse complement strand
TGCAACGAAAATAAAATTGTTCGGGAAGCATATCATCAAGCAGAAGAATCTCGACAAGACGCACGGTTACTTTGAAAAATACGGCGTGCGTACGATCATCGTCGCGCGATTCATCCCGATCGTAAGAACAGTCACACCATTCGTAGCCGGTGTGGGCGAAATGCCGTATTCAAAATTCCTGATGTTTGACGTGATCGGCGGAGCATTGTGGATCTCTTCGATGACGCTGATGGGTTATTTCTTCGGACAGGTCCCGTTCATTGCCGCGCATCCCGAAGCGACCGCGGTCGGAATTATTTTCATTTCCATCCTGCCGATGATCATCGAGATCATCCGCAACCGTAAAAAATCTTCCTGATCCGTGCGCAGATTCGGACTCATAGGTTATCCACTCTCCCACTCTTTCTCGGAGCATTATTTCACAGAAAAATTTGAAGAGGAGAATATTTTCGATGCAGCCTTTCACACGTATGAACTGGAGTCGCTTGATCTGTTCAAAGAATTATTAGAAGCTGAAGATGACCTGGCCGGATTGAGTGTTACCATTCCGTACAAGGAAAAAATAATTCCGCTGCTGGATGAACTTGATGCAACCGCCAAAGCAGTTGGGGCTGTAAACTGCATTCGTATTTCACGTAACAAATCTGAGATCACACGCCTCGTCGGATACAACACCGACATCTACGGTTTCCGTCAATCCATCAAACCATTCCTGGACACACGCCATGAACGCGCGCTTATTCTTGGAACCGGAGGTGCTTCGAAAGCGGTGGAATATGTCCTGAAAGAGATCGGGATCGAATGTGTTTTTGTTTCGCGCGAGAAAAAGGAAATTCCAGGAAAGACCGTTCTCACTTATTCCGAACTCAACAAATACATTCTCGATTCGCACAAACTGATCGTGAACTGTACGCCGGTCGGAACGTATCCCAACGTGAAAGAAGCGCCGGAAATTCCCTATGAATTTTTGACGAAGGACCATTTCCTCTACGACCTTGTTTACAATCCTTCGGAAACATTATTTCTCAAACGCGGAAAAGAAAAAGGTGCGATGACGATGAATGGATTGGATATGCTGAAGCTGCAGGCGGAAGAAGCGTGGCGGATCTGGAATAGTAGATGAGGAGTTGAGAATATGAGGAGATGTGGAGTTATTCCTTCACAAATTTCTGAGACGCAGCGTTTCCGTCTTTGCTGATCATTTGCACAAAATATATTCCCGGAGAAAGATCGTGCACATCGATCATTTGTTTTTCCCCCTCAATCATTCCTTCGTGTATAAGCCGACCGGCTGGATCGTAAATAGAGTACCGGGTTCCAATAAGAAAAGGATTTGAAGCAATACAAATTTCGTTCGCTGCGGGATCCGGAAAAATGGAAAATGAATTCGCGTTCTTACTTTCAGGAACAGTTTCCGGGTTGATCTTGCCGCATCCCCAATTGAGCAGGCAGGCATATTCCCATGTACCGTAACTCATCAGCGTATCATTTCCGAATGGAACCGGGCTCATGTACAGATCTCCCGTTAGATAAACTGAACCCGGAAATTCTCCTTCCACCATTGCAAGGAAATCATCGCCGCCGGAAATGATCGTTTGTCCGCACTGCAATGCACCTGATGAATTGAACAACATGAGAAATGCCGGGTCAGGAGTGTTCACCGCATAATAGAATGTATCCGTTCCGAAAATGAGAAGAGAATCATGCTGCAACAGTACGCCACCCGTTAAGAATATCTCATTGTTACGATCGATCGCTACATTTTCTCCGAATAATTCATCATGGGCCTGTGGGGCAACAACCCATTGTACTGCTCCTGAAGGATTCACTTTAAGCAGGTAGGCATTGGTCCTTCCACCGGGAATACAAGTGTAATTATCAAAATGCTGCGGGACTGAATCGAACATGCCGCAAAGGATGATGTTGTTCGCATGATCGGTGCAGATATCGGAACTCAGATTACCCAGATCGTTCTCCCATTGCTTCGTCCACAATTCGTTTCCCGAAGTCGTATAGCGCGTCAGAAAAACTTCACAATGATTGTAAACAGCCTGCGTCAGTGAGTCTCCCTCGAACTCAAGATCGGTTCCCAAATAATAACCGGTGAGATAAATATTGCCGACACTATCAGCGGCAACATGCGAATCACCTACCCAGGCATGGCCCGTTCCGCATTTCGCCCAGATCTCATTTCCGGATTGGTCATACTTCACCAGGAAAAAATTCTTCTGCGAACCTAAAATAGAGATCGCATGAAGCGTGTCCTGCCCGAACACGATAGAATTACTTTCAAAATACCCCGAAACATACACGTAACCATTTTGATCTATTGTTATCGAAGAAGCCTGGTCGTTGTAAATTCCCCCGGACGAATGTGCCCACACAATATTCCCAAGCCTGTCGAATTTCATTATGAAGATCTCGAACTGTCCTGGTGTTCCATTCGTGATAGTGATATTCCCGATGGTCATTTGCGATCCACCGAATTCGCCGCATATATAAATATTCCCTGAATGATCAGCTTGAATGCCGTAAACAAAACTACTTGAACCCGGCAAACAAGTCTTTGACCAGATCGGATTTCCATTCGCATCAAATTTTGCAACAAGCAAATTATATTCATTTGGATTACCCATCAAAGTGGTATTCCCGATCGTCATCGTATCGGAGAATGCTCCGCCCATGATCACATTCCCCGAATCATCCTTCGCTATGCAGGTTCCTTCGGAAATGTTGGTGGTTGGGAATGATTCGGCCCAAAGCCAGGTTGACTGGGCATGAAGTACGAACGAGGATAAAAAGAAAAGAAAAAGTAGGAATCCTTTTTTCATGGAGGATACAATTTACGAAACTGGATTGAAATTGAATAAGGAGTTGAGAATTTGAGAATATGAGCAGTTGAGGAGTTGTGTTGTAAGTTCAGGAGTGGTATATTAGACAGGCAAATCCTTCTCCATGAAAAAACTTCTACTCTCCATCCTCCTTCTTCCATCTTCCCTGCTCCTTTCCCAAACATGGAATCAGGTCGGAATGCAGGGATTCTCCACTCCTGTAACAGCGAACAACTACACTTCCATGGCACTCGACGGAAATGGATTGCCGTGGGTCGCTTATCCCGATGCCTCGAATTCCGACAAGATCACCGTGATGAAATTTGACGGTTCGATCTGGAGTGTTGTTGGTACTTCAGGATTTTCCGCAGGACAGGCTTACGATGTGTCGCTTGCATTCGCTCCCGACGGAATGCCCTGGGTTGCTTTCGGTGATGCGGGAAATTCCTCGCACACGACCGTCATGAAATACAACGGAGCGAGTTGGGTGAATGTAGGAACGGCTGGATTTTCAGCGGGAACCATCAACGATTGCACATTGCGATTCGGAAGCAACGACACCGCTTATGTCGCTTATGTCGACCAGGCTTATTCCGGAAAAGCAGTGGTAAGAAAATTCAACGGCACCAATTGGGTGGATGTCGGAACTCCGGGATTCACTGCCGGCGGAACAGGACAAATGAAAATGGCCGTGAACGCGCTGAGTCAGCCGTACGTTGCTTACCAGGACCAGGCGAATGGTTTCATGGAAAGCTGCATGATGTACAACGGAGCGAATTGGGTGCACGTGGGAGCGGCAACTTTTTCTGCGGGCACTGTTCAGTATTCGCATATCGTTTTTGACAACACCGGATTGACGCCATACATTTCTTACAACACCGGGTCCAATCCATTCGCGCCGAATGTGCAGACGTTCAACGGAGCGAGCTGGAACTATGTCGGTGGGCAGAATCTGAACACGGATGTGGATTATCTCAACAACATCGCGCTCGACGGAGGAAATTCTCCGTTCGTAATTTTTCCCGACGGATCATTTTCCGGGAAAGCATCCGTGATGTTCTTCAACGGTTCTTCCTGGATCTATGCCGGCAATACCGGGTTCTCTGTTGGCTGGGTGAATTTTCCGAATATCGTCATCGACAGCGTGAACAATATTTATGCGGAATATTATGATTCAGGTGATGCAAATAAAATTTCGGTGATGAAACTGAACGCGATCACCACATCTGCGAATTCCATTGATGAAGAACAATTCGTTTCGGTTTATCCTGTTCCTGCCAATGACGAAGTGCGATTGACCATGAATTCAGAAATCCGGCACGCGACGATCAAAGTGATGGATATGCAGGGAAGAGTTGTTTTGGAAAAACAAGATCAATCGGGTTCGCAATTCGCGCTTGATGTTTCTTCGTTGGCAAATGGAACCTACGTCGTGGAAGTCGCTTCGCAGAATAATTTGTGGAGAAGTAAGCTGATGAAAGAATAATTACTTCAGTTTCATCATATCCTCCACTCCAACGGTTCTTTCCGTTGTGAATCCTTCGGCGAATTCAACCTGGATATCTCTTCCGAATGTTCTCATCTTTCCTTTCACGTGTTCGAGAAAATCGGCGGTGGAGATCGGCGTGACCGGTTCTTTTGATTCCGGATCGAAGAATTGCGAAGAGAACGCGTTGATCGATTCGAGTTTTTTTTCCACGAACGCTGTTACATCCACTACGAGATCGGGTTTCAGGTATCGGTCCTGGATGTAATGATAAACGGCGATCGGGCGA
This sequence comes from Bacteroidia bacterium, assembly GCA_035496135.1. Lineage (GTDB taxonomy): Bacteria > Bacteroidota > Bacteroidia > Palsa-965 > Palsa-965. The sequence continues at coordinate 251 of DATJEX010000176.1, read as the reverse complement.
TAAGGTTGCTGCAATTCTTTTCCGAAAGCTGTTTCAATTTTAGCGAGCCCGGAATAAAAACAACTTTCCGAAACGAGTTGTGCCGCGCGCCCATGATCAGGATGACGATCGGAAACGGCATTGCACAAAACAACTTTCGGGCGATGTTCGCGGATCTTCTCTATGATCTTGGCGCGATGTACCGCATCATTCAGAAAAAATCCATCGGCCATTTCCAGGTTCTCACGGAATTTCACGCCGAGAATTTTCGC
>DATJEX010000175.1:0-13285 GCA_035496135.1 Bacteroidia bacterium | reverse complement strand
TCTGCTTTCGGCAGGAATGCTGTCCATGCTGAACGCACAGACTGCTGCAACCACTAATGTCGTCCGCTGTTCGAGTTATGAATACGAGCAACGCGAACTCGCTACCGATCCGAATTACCAGGCCAACAGGGATGTACTCGATGCGTTCACAGCGAATTATGTCGCGAATCATCCAAATGGCGTACAGGACCGTTCGATCGTTTATATCCCGGTCATTTTTCACGTCCTGTATCACACCGCGTCACAGAATCTTTCACTTGCACGTTTGCAGGAACAGATCGATGTACTGAATAAAGATTATTCAGGAACGAACGTGGAATTCCCGAACATTCCCGCAGGATTCGCTCCTGTTGCCGCACATTGCGACATTCAGTTCTGCATGGCGAAACGCGATCCGAGTGGTAACTGGACCGATGGTGTAGAACGGGTGAGTACAGCAAACACCAGTTTCGATGATGTTTCCGATAATGCAAAGCACGCTTCTTCGGGCGGAGCTGACGCATGGGACCGCAATCAATATCTCAATCTCTGGGTTTGTAACCTCAGCGGCGGACTTCTCGGTTATTCCACACCTCCGGGCGGAAGTGCCGCACTCGACGGATGTGTTCTTCTGTATTCAGCAGTTGGTGTTACCGGCGCTGTTTCTCCTTACAACAAAGGCCGCACAGCAACACATGAGATCGGCCACTGGCTCAACCTGCGCCACGTTTGGGGTGATGATGGTTCTTCCTGCGCAGGATCGGATGGTGTGGCAGATACACCGAATCAGTCAAGCGAAAATTATGGATGCCCAACTTATCCTCATACCGATGCATGCAGTCCGAATTCTCCTGGTGTAATGTTCATGAATTACATGGATTACACCGATGATGCGTGCATGTACATGTTCTCCGAAGGACAGAAAACAAGAATGTGGGCTTGTCTTAACAGCAGCCGTATTCTCATTCAATCTTCCACAACCTGCCAGGTTACCGGAGTTGCAGAAGCGATCCTTCAGGGTGCATTCAACGTGATGCCTTCTCCTTCGGCAGACGGAAAATTCACGGTGCATTTCGGTTCTGACCTGAAAGATGTCGACATCAACGTTTATAATGTTGTCGGACAAATGATCTATCATCAGCATGCTGATGCGATCACTGAATCTGATATGGAACTCGATCTTTCCGCGAATGATCCCGGCGTTTATTTCTTCGAACTCAAATCAGGGAATGACAGGGCGATCAAGAAGATCATGATCCAGTAATTTTTTATCACCTTATTCTTTTTTCAAGGGAGGCTTCGGCTTCCCTTTTTTTTCGCCCCACAGGGGCGTTCTTACGGTAAAAAACAAAACAACCCAAACCCGGCGGGCGAGGCGTCGTTGATCGAATTCGATTTTCGTCGCCTCGCCCGCTAATTGAGAGGGGGCTCAAAATACAACCGTAAGAACGCCCCTGTGGGGCGAAAAAAATGCCGCATCCAAAATGACCTATGAACTTCCTGCATTGCCTACCTTTGTCTCTCCATTATGAAAAGCCCTGATAAAACAGAGATACAAACGCTCATCACTTCCGTTTCACTCGACAAAGAATTGAAACGCATCGCGGAAAAAGTTCTCGCGGAAGAGCGCATCACCACCGATGAAGGAGTTACACTTTACGAAAAAGGAGAGCTCGGTTTCCTGGGCACGCTGGCGAATTACATACGCGTACGCAAGCACGGCGATCACGTTTATTTCAACCGCAATTTTCATATCGAACCGACCAATATCTGCGTCTTCGATTGCAAATTCTGTTCTTATTCCCGTTTGCTCAAGCAGAAAGAAGGTTCATGGGAAATGAGCGAACAGCAGATGCTCGACATCGTGAAAAGCTACGATGATCAACCGGTGACGGAAGTGCACATCGTCGGCGGCGTTCATCCGAAACTCGGACTGGAATTCTTCGGCGCGTTGCTGCAGAAAATAAAAGCACATCGCCCCGATCTGCACATCAAAGGATTCACCGCGGTGGAACTCGAGTACATGATCCGCAAGGGAAAAAGATCCATCACGGAAGGGTTGCTTTATCTGAAGGAACACGGACTCGATTCATTGCCCGGTGGCGGCGCTGAAATTTTTGATGAAGAGGTCCGCAAGCAGATCTGTGAAGACAAATGCACTTCGCAGGAATGGCTCGACATTCACGAGACGGCGCACAAGAATGGAATCCCATCGAACTGCACAATGCTCTACGGCCATATCGAAACTTTCGCGCACCGCATCGATCACATGAATCGTCTGCGTGAATTGCAGGACAGGACGAAAGGTTTCAACACCTTCATCCCGCTCAAATTCCGCAACCAGGACAACCAGATGTCACACATTCCCGAAGTTTCGGTGATCGAAGACATGCGCAATTACGCGGTGGCACGGATTTTCATTGACAATATTCCGCACCTGAAAGCCTACTGGCCGATGCTCGGAAGAACCAAAGCGCAATTGTCGCTCAACTTCGGAGTGAATGATCTGGACGGAACGATCGATGACACGACGAAAATTTATTCGATGGCAGGATCGGAAGAACAGAATCCAGCGATGTCGACCGAAGATCTTGTGGCACTGATCAAAAATGCAGGATATCGTCCGATTGAGAGAGATACGCTCTACCATGTGAGGAAGGATTTCGGGATGGAAGTGATTACTCCGTAATATTCGAAGATTGGAAGATTTGAAAATTGGAATATCAGTTCCTGCTTCGATGAGTTTGGTGCGCCTCCCCCGGAACTGAATAGCAAACCAATTCTTACCATCACACTTATTCATTATGAGTACCAATATCCGAATCTTACAATTTTCCAATCTTAGAATTCTTCAATGATCAAAGCAGTCATCTTCGATATGGATGGTCTTCTCATCGACTCCGAACCGAAATGGAGAGAAGCGGAGACGAATGTTTTCGGGCGACTGAGCGTGGCTCCTTCCGAAAAAGATTTTGAAGATATGATGGGCAATCGCATCCAGGAAGTAATCGCGAAATGGCATGCAAAACATCCGTGGGATGATTTTTCCATTGACAAAACACAAAAGGAAATCGTGGAGGAAGTAGGAAGGCTTGTGGTGACAACGGCAGAGCTCATGCCCGGAGTAAGTGAAGTTCTCGATCAATTGAGAATTCAGAATTCAGAATTGAGAATTGCGCTCGCTTCGTCCTCCCCGCTTTCGCTCATCGAAAGAATAACTAAGCATTTTGACATTTATGATCGTTTCGATGTGGTTTGTTCGGCCGAATTCGAAAAGAATGGCAAACCCGCTCCCGATGTTTTTCTCACCGCAGCCAGGAGACTGATAACGGCTCCTGAAAACTGTTTGGTGCTCGAAGATTCTTACAATGGAGTGCTCGCGGCGAAGAATGCAGGAATGAAATGCATTGCAATTCCGGCGATGTCACAATTCGATGATCCGAGATTTGATATTGCGGATGTGAAACTGAGATCGCTTCTGGAGTTTTCAATTCCTGATCTTTCCATTTGAACTATGTGTCTATATGTTTCATTTTTCTCCTGGAAATGAAAAAAAACAGACGCGTAGAAATCATAGAAAAAAAAGAGCGGACAGATCATCCACTCTTCTCCTGAATTTTCAATTTGGAAAACCAAACTTCGTTCAGGGTCTTCACTTCCGGTTCGCTGATCACTCCCGTTTTTTCAAGCGCTTCTTTCATGGTCGGATCGCTTATGAATTGCTGTTCAAAAAACACAATATTCCTATTCGGAAAAATTTATGAAGACGCCCAACCACATGGTTGGATTTTGCGTGTTTACTCATAGCCCACATTGTCAGGCTGAGCGCCAGTCGAAGCCGGTGGGTATGAGTAAACGGTGGGCTATGACGTGCGTCAGTTGATTGCCCTTCCGGATTGTCGTAACTTTATTATGATCTAACAACAATAAACAGAACCATTATCCGTTCACCGATCGCTGCTCCCTCCACATAAATCAATGTCATGAAAAAGATCATCACACTTCTTGCACTCGCACTTGTAACCCTCTCTGTCAACGCACAGACGAATGTCAGCGGAGGAATTTTTGCGAATACCAACTGGACGCTCGCCGGAAGCCCTTACATCGTAACAGCGAACACCGTTCTGTTTCCGGGTTACACACTCACGATCGATCCAGGCGTCACCGTAAAATTCGACGCGGGCGTTTCGATCGAGATCCGCCAGGCTGCGCTCATCGCACTTGGAACCAGCACCGATTCGATCTGGTTCACCAGCAATGGCGCTGCAACGGCGAATACGTGGGATAAAGTTTATCTCAACGGCGGAGTTATGGATTGTAAATTCGCTTACTGTAATTTCACTTACGCTACCGATGGGCTTTTCGACAATCGCGGCGCGAGTACCGATTCACTGCTGATCAGTCATTGTAATTTTCACGATAACGGTACAGGCTATACCGGAACAGGAACAGGTTTGAATTGCGGCATTGTCGAGTATTCTTCCTTCACGCATAATTACATCGGCGGTGATGATGTGTATGGAACAACCTTCAACTACGATGATTTTTCCTGGAACACCTATGGTGTCAACACGCACAACGTCGATGTCTTCAATCATTGCACGATCACACACAACAGCAGCACCGGTGTCGGGAACATCCGCAATGTCACGATGAATTACTGCACGATCAGCAACAACGCGGTCGGTTTGAACGCATCGAACGGTTTGGGTTGCAACTATTGCACGATCGATTCGAACAGCACGGTCGGAGTGGACGCCATCAAAACCGTACTCCTGCTCTACAACGTGATCGATTATAATTTAGTCGGCATTTACGATCACAACTCTGCGAGCAATCCGTGCAACATCCGTTACAACGCCATCAACGCGAACGGAACCGGAATCCATCTCACCGTGACGACCGACAGTATCGTTTGCAATCACATTTGCGACAACACGACGTATGACCTCGCTTACGGCAATGCCAACAACATCCGCCTCGACCGGAACTACTGGTGCGTTCCCGATTCCGCTTCGCTCCAGCCTTTCATTTACGATGCGCACGACAATATCACTTACGGAGTCGTGAATTACATGCCGATGGATGATGGAAGTTGTTCAGTCGTGACTGCTGTTCCTGAAAACCATTCCGGAACGATCGCGATCAGTATCTACCCGAACCCGGTGAACAACGATCTCTCGCTCGAACTGCCTTCGAATGTTTCTGAAGCGAAGATCCGCATCTACAATTCACTCGGAGCACTCTGTTTCACCGCTTCAACAACCGAATCCACAACGCACATCGATGTTTCGAATTTCGCGAGCGGATTGTATTTTGTAGAAGTGGAAGCTGGTGCGAATGTGGCAAGACAGAAATTCGTAAAAAATTAGTTAACAGCTAATGGCTAATAGATAATAGTTGGCTGTTCTCCGTTTTCTGTCTTCCGTGCTCCGTCTTCCGTTTTCTCTTGCTTCAATCGGTATTTTCCCGCACAATTGTTGCCTTTCCGGATCTGGAAACGCAACCACTTAAGACACTTCCGGCATTTAAGAAAAACGCTTAAGTGAGATCCTTGAGTGCCTCACGTGCCTTAAGTGGTTCCAAAACCAACCACTGAACCATATCCCTGCTTTTTGTATATTTCCATTGGGAATTTCACAGGTATTATGGCCACACAAAACAAAACCATCGAGACGAAAAACTCCGTCCCGGCATTCATCAAAAAGATCGCGAACCCGAAAAAACGCAGCGACTTCTCCGCTCTCGTCGATCTTATTTCCAAGGAAACAAAGCTTGAACCGAAGATGTGGGGAACCGCCATTGTTGGATTCGGCAGCTACCATTACAAATACGCGAGCGGGCGCGAAGGAGATGCTCCACTCACCGGACTCGCCGCGCGCTCCACTTCCATCGTGCTTTATCTCGGATCTGAATTCGCCAAACGCGGGGAACTCCTCGCCAAATTCGGAAAACATAAAATGAGCGGAGGCTGCGTGCATATACAGAAACTGGAGGACATTGACCAGAAAGTGCTGAAGCAAATGGTGAAGAATTCGGTGGATGCGAGAAAGAAAGGGATCGGGTGCTGAAAGTTTGATCCTGAAGAAATGAAGTATGCGAATGAAAATTATCACGATATTTTGTAACGGATAGCAGGTTATTTTGAAAGGATAGTCCCTATTTTGCGCCACCTTTTTTACTGCGCCGGTTCCTTCAAAGGCAACAGTAAAAACAATGACCACAGGAATAAAAAAAATAAAATATAAAAATTGAACACAATGGACAATTCACAAAAAGGAAAATGCCCCGTAATGCACGGAGCAAATACAGAAGCAAAAGATGCCGTTACCAACTGGTGGCCCGAAACACTCAACCTCGACATTCTTCATCAGCATGATAAGAAGACCAATCCATTTTCAGAAAATTTCAACTATGCCGAAGCGTTCAAGAAACTTGACCTGAACGCGTTGAAGAATGATCTGAAAAAAATGATGTCGGAAAGCCAGGAATGGTGGCCTGCCGACTGGGGAACGTACGGCGGACTGATGATCCGCATGGCCTGGCACGCTGCGGGAACGTACCGTACTGCAGACGGACGCGGAGGTGCGCACAACGGCAACCAGCGTTTTGCGCCGCTCAATAGCTGGCCCGACAATGTGAACCTCGATAAAGCGCGCAGGTTGTTGTGGCCCATCAAGAAAAAATACGGCAACAGCATTTCCTGGGCGGACTTACTGATCCTCGCAGGAAACATGGCTTACGAATCAATGGGCTTCAAGACTTTTGGATTTGCAGGAGGGCGCGAAGATATCTGGCATCCTGAAAAAGATATTTACTGGGGTTCTGAAAAAGAATGGCTCGGAAAATCGCGATACGCCGATAAGAGCAGCGAATCACTTGAAAATCCACTCGCAGCCGTTCAGATGGGTTTGATCTATGTGAATCCGGAAGGCGTGGATGGAAAATCCGATCCGCTGAAAACAGCAAAGGATGTGCGGACCACTTTCAAACGCATGGCGATGAATGATGAGGAAACGGTCGCACTCACTGCAGGCGGACACACCGTTGGTAAAGCGCACGGAAATGGAAATGCAAAAATTCTGGGAGCAAGTCCGGAAGGTGCGGAAATTGAAAACCAGGGCTTCGGTTGGATGAATCCAACAGGAAAAGGAAATGCGGAAGATACCGTGTCAAGCGGATTGGAAGGCGCGTGGACAACCACTCCTGATAAATGGAATCATACTTACTTTCACTTGCTGTTGACTTATGATTGGGAATTGAAAAAAAGTCCGGCTGGCGCTTCGCAGTGGGAACCGATCAACATCAAGGAGGAAGACAAACCTTTTGATGCGCATGTAAAAGGCGTTCGCAGGAATCCGATCATGACCGATGCCGATATGGCAATGAAAATGGATCCTGATTACCGGAAAATTTCAGAACGTTTTTATAAAGACCCGGAATATTTTGCAAAAACTTTTGCAAGAGCATGGTTCAAATTGACGCATCGTGATCTCGGGCCGAAAAGCCGTTACCTCGGTGCAGATGTGCCGAAGGAAGATTTAGTGTGGCAGGATCCGATTCCAACCGTTGATTACAAATTATCGGATGCTGAAATTGAAGAGCTGAAAACAAAATTGCTGAATAGTGGTTTGACAGGAACAGAATTGATCAATACCGCGTGGGATAGTGCAAGAACATTCAGGAGTTCTGATTCCAGAGGTGGCGCGAATGGTGCGCGCATCCGTCTTGCTCCGCAAAAAGACTGGGCAGGCAATGAACCGGAACGTTTGCAGAAAGTATTGAGCAAGCTCACCGAAATTCAATCGGGGCTGAAGAAAAAGATCAGCATTGCCGACCTGATCGTTCTCGGTGGCAGTGCTGCAGTAGAAAAAGCTGCGAAAGATGCAGGCGTAACGATCAAAGTTCCGTTTACTGCAGGTCGTGGTGATGCAACAGCCGAAGCGACCGATGCGGAATCATTTGACGTTTTGGAACCGATCCACGACGGCTACAGAAACTGGATGAAAAAAGATTACGCTGTAAAACCGGAAGAACTTCTGCTCGACAGAACACAACTCATGGGCCTCACCGCTCCCGAGATGACCGTACTCATCGGCGGAATGCGTGTTTTAGGAACAAATCATGGTGGAAGCAAACACGGCGTCTTCACAGACCGCGTAGGAACTTTGAGCAACGACTTCTTTGTCAATCTCACCGACATGCGCTACAGCTGGAAACCTGTTTCCAATAATCTTTACAATGTCGTCGACAGAAAAACAGGCGTGACAAAATGGACAGCGACACGTGTCGACCTTGTCTTCGGTTCCAATTCCATCCTGCGTGCGTATGCAGAAGTGTACGCGCAGGACGATAACAAAGAAAAATTTGTCAGGGACTTTGTGCACGCGTGGACGAAAGTCATGAATGCAGATCGCTTTGATGTGAAGTAAAAATTGGATGGCAGATTAATTCTGCGAATGATGGGGAAGTGAAGAAGAATTGAAAAGCCGTTGAACCAACATGAGGCATTTAAGAAGAACGCTTAAGTGAAAATCTTAAGTGACTTAAGTGCCTCAAGTGGTTTTTAGTACGGTGGAGGAGTGATGTGCTTGCTTTTTGTATATTTCCATGTGGAGGCGAGGAAGACAGGGGATTGGGACGTTTTTTAAATACAAAGTTTTGTTTAATTTCTTAAATTGAAAATAAATTAGAAAAAATGGCAATACCCCGATACGATGAGATTCAATTTCCAGCACTAAAACTACTGAGTGATGGGAAGCAGAGGAAAGCAAATGAATTTGAGACTCCACTTGCACAAGAATTTAAATTAACGCCGGAAGAAATCAGTCAAATGTATGAATCTGGTAATGGTCCCGTTTTTAATCATAGAATTCAATGGGCGTTAAGCTATTTGAGTATGGCTGGCGTCGTAACAAAACCTAAAAGAGGAACTTATCAGATTAATGAAGATGGATTATTATTACTAAGTAATCCGGCTAAATTCAGAGAATATATTGATACAAAATTACTATCAAGGGATCTTGCTAAGATAAAAACTAAAGATTCTCCGCCTTCCGATCTGAATTTGAATCAAAATGAAAACACTCCCGCTGAATCACTTTATACATCTTTCGAAGGGATAAAAAAGTCTATTTATAAAGAACTAATTGATACGATTCTTTCAAAAACTCCAAGAGAGTTTGAAAAACTTGTAGTTCAGTTATTGCAAAAAATGGGATACGGAGGTGAAATTCAAGACTCAGGATTCGTTACTCAATACACTAATGATAAAGGAATAGATGGCGTTATTAAGGAAGATATTTTAGGTTTTGGAAGAATATATATTCAAGCAAAAAGATTTAAACAAGAAAATAATATTCAACGAGATGACATTCAAAAATTTGTAGGAGCACTTGCTGTGGCACAATCTGATAAAGGTGTATTCATAACCACTTCAGATTTTTCAAAGGGGGCTAATGAATATGTTGCAAGTCTAAATTCTACAGCAAAAATAGTTTTGATAAATGGCGACAAGCTTGCTGAATACATTTATGATTATAACTTAGGCCTGCAAACCGAAAAAACAATAGAAATCAAGAAACTTGACAATGACTTTTGGGACTTAATGGAAGATGACGAAAATTAGTGCCTCCCAATCATCTTCTTAAAAGTGCAAGCATATTCTTATTCATTCAACAACTTCCAATTTTGCAGTAATTCCAAACAATAAGAATCATTTTCTTTGAAACCTCTCACACTTTTCCTCCTCCTCGCCTCCACTCCCCTATTCTCCCAAACCGATTCCTGCAATCGCCTGAATGCGAAAGGACAGAAGATCGGTTACTGGAAAAGATTCCTCGATGAGAATGCCAATCCAACGGACAGCGCGAACGCCTGCTTCTATGGTTACGAATTCTACGACGAAGGAAAATTGACCTACGATATCTTCAACAAAGACAGGAATGGTGTTCCGTATAAAATAGTTTACAGCGACAGCATTCCGCCGAAGGGAAAACCGGTAGCATTGAATGGAACGTTCCGGTTTTATCGCCTCTTCGAGGGAAATGAGCAACTGGCTTTCGAAGAATATTATACAGACGGATACGCAACGATTTTCAATGAATACCTTTTCGGCCCTCTATCGATGACGGTCGACTTCACGGACAAATACCAGAACACCCCGGGAACTTTTCACACAACAGATTTCGTTACCTACAACGTTACTACCGACACGCGGCACAAGACGACCTGTTACTGGTACAGAAAAGTGAAGAAGAAATGGAAAGCGGTGGAAACGACCTGTAATTGAAAATCCGCGTAGTGGCTCAGTTTGAATCTTTGAAAAGCTTTGTGATTCCTTCGTGTCGTTGTGTCTTAGTGGCCTCGGGCTGTATCAGATAGTAGAAATCGAGGCCACAAAGACACTAAGTCTCGAAGTTGCACTAAGAAAATTCAAACTGAGCCACTACTAAAATCCGGCGTGACCAGAGCGCTGCATTCCCTCGCTCCACCTGTGAATTCTGCAACCTCTTATCCGAATCGTGTAACAACAGCGCTTACCTGCTGATTCATCTTTGTGAAGTCGGGAAAAATCATTCCCAACATTAAATCCTACCAAGATGAGCCACGAACTATTCCAGGTGTGCATTGATACCTGCAACGACTGCGTATCGGCGTGCGAAGAGTGCGCTACTTCGTGTTCGAACGAAGGCGACGGAAAACAAGCCGAGTGCATTGAGCTTAACCGCTACTGCGCCGACATGTGCGGAACAGCTGCATCATTTCTTGCGCGACTCGATAAACATACCATTGGTTTCGTCAGCAAATTCTGCAGCCTGTGCGCGGAGATCTGCAACGCCTGTGCGACAGAATGTGAAAAACATCCAGGTATGGAACATTGCAGAACATGCGCCGAGGCGTGTCGCAGATGCGCTGTCGAATGCATCAAGATGACGAAGTCAACCCCGGTTTTGAATTGACCCTATGATGAACCACAACAATGATCACTATTATTGGGGAATGCATTATGGCTGGTGGACCATTATTGCCATTGCTGTTCTTGTCGTAGGAATATCCTATTACCTGAAAAGAAAATGAGGAATAGGATCATCCGTGCTTTCACGACACTGATTTCCCTCATCTTCTCCTCTGACAAAACCCATTCCTGTTGCTGCTGATTTCATCTTCCTTTGAACGTACGAAATCAGTATCACCAGGAACATGAAAACAAGATCTATCCTCCTCACATCATTTCTTGCGTTTGCGATCGTTTATTCCGGAAAAATTTCCGCGCAATCGGTTCTGTTCGACTTCGATAATGCTCCGCTTTACACTTCACTTCCGATCAACCAGACGTCAGGAGGAATTACCGCGCATTTATCCGGTGCTTATTCCATACAGAACGCGAATGTGCTTGGATTTACTCCTGCTGGATTTTCCGGCCACGTGATCTATCCCAACAGCATCAATCTCGCCGACCTGCTTATCAGTTTCGATCATGCGCTGAATGATTTCTCGATCATGTATTCGCCGCAGGAACTCGCGTGTGATGACGCGGAGACGATGCGCGTGACCGCATACATGAACGGAGTTTATGTTGGAACAAACACAAGAACCACAGCACATCCCGGAACATGGCCGACCGACACATTATCCTGTAATTTTTCTTCCGATTTCGACAGCGTGGTTGTGCATTACGATAGTCATCCGCCAACATGCCAGGATTATGGTGTGATTTTCATGGCCGACAACATGCGCGTGATCCCTTCCACCAATTCTGTTTACGATGCGGCAAATTTCATTGGAGAATTGAATTTCGCGAATCCGGTTACAAAGTCAACTGTCATTTCATTTTCTCTTTTTCAAACTGAAAATATCAGCGTGAAAGTTTACGACATGACCGGCAAATGCGTGAAAGATCTTTTTGATGGTGAATTGACAGCAGGTGAACACCAGGTTCCTTTGCGTGTTGATGGTGAATTGAATTCCGGCGTTTATTTTCTCACGATCAGCGGGCAGGATTTTACAAAGTCGGGAAGAATTGTCGTGACTGAGTAAAAGAGTTACTCCTTCATCATAGCCCACCGATTAATCGGTGGGCTATGATAATTCGAATAAACCGATTAATCGGTGGGCTATGATCATAATTCTTCAGAAGGTTTATTCTGCACATACGCTCTCCATTTTTCCAGCAGCGCTTTCATATCATCCGGCAATTCCGAATTGAACTCCACGAATTCTTTCGTGGTCGGATGAATGAATCCGAGTGACTTTGCATGCAGCGCCTGTCGCGGACAGAGTGTGAAACAATTTTCCACGAACTGTTTGTATTTCGAGAAAGAAGTTCCTTTCCAGATTCGGTCGCCACCGTATGTCGTGTCGTTGAACACCGGGTGGCCGATGTAGCGCATGTGTATGCGTATCTGGTGCGTGCGGCCGGTCTCGAGCTTGCATTCCACGAGTGTGACGTAACCAAAACGTTCGAGCACTTTCCAGTGCGTCACCGCATGCTTGCCATGCTCGCCATCGGGAAAAACTTCCTGGATCTTCCGGTCCTTCAAACTGCGGCCGATATTTCCGGTGATCGTTCCTTCGTCTTCCGCAAAATCGCCCCACACGAGTGCCCAATACCTGCGCTCATTCGTGCGATCGAAAAATTGTTTCGCGAGAAATGCAAGTGAATATTCTGTTTTTGCGACAACCATAATTCCACTCGTGTCTTTATCAAGACGATGAACGAGTCCGGGACGAACTTCATTCGCCTCACCTTTCTTCGCTCCCGGCATGTGTTGGAAATGATAAAGCAATCCATTCACAAGTGTACCGGTGTAATTGCTATAACCAGGATGCACAACAAGTCCCGGAGGTTTGTTGATCATGATGATCGCGCCGTCTTCGTGAACAATATTGAGCGGAATTTCTTCGGCAATGAGTTCAAAAATTTTCGGAGGATGCGGAAGAAGAATGGTGATCACATCATGTGGCTTCACCTTGTAACTCGGTTTCACCTCTTTCTCATTCACACGTATGTTACCCGCCTCCGCAGCCGCCTGCACCTTCGTACGCGACACACCCGAGAGTTTGTAACCGAGATATTTGTCGATACGCAGCAACTCCTGCCCGGGATCGACCACAAAACGGTGATGCTCGAATAGTTCCTGGTCGGAATCACTAACTGCACTACTTACATCTTCTTCTGACATGAATCAAAGGTAACCAATCATAGCCCACCGATTAATCGGTGGGCTATGATTGAAGGAATAAGTTCAGAACAGGATCCTGCACTCCGGCAATAACGCCTGCACACATGCAACTTCATACGGAT
>DATJEX010000174.1:0-14840 GCA_035496135.1 Bacteroidia bacterium | reverse complement strand
TTACGGATTTTCTACGGAGAATACAGATTACGGATGAAGACGGATGTACCGATCAAAGTTCTTTTCTCAATCGCGCTACGGGAATATCAAGTTGTTCGCGGTACTTCGCTACCGTTCTTCTGGCGATGTTGTAGCCTTTGTCTTTGAGAATTTTCGCGAGACGATCGTCGGTCAATGGTTTGCGTTTGTCTTCGGCACCAATGCAGTCGGAAAGGATTTTTTTCACTTCACGCGTAGAAACTTCTTCGCCGCTGTCGGTGGAAAGTGATTCGGAGAAAAATGTTTTGAGCAGGAATGTCCCGAATTGCGTTTGCACATATTTACTGTTCGCCACACGCGACACAGTGGAAATATCCAGCCCTACCCTGTCCGCGATATCTTTCAGGATCATCGGCTTCAAAAGCGTTTCATCTCCTTCAATGAAATAATCGTACTGATATTCCATGATGGTCTGCATGGTGAGCAACAGCGTTTGCTGACGTTGACGCAGTGCATCCATGAACCATTTGGCCGAATCGATCTTCTGTTTGATGAACGTCACTGCTTCCTTGCTGCTCTTGTCTTTGCTGCGCGCGTACTCCTGCAGCATGCCCGCGTACATTCCACTCACACGCAGCTCGGGCATGTTGCGATCGTTGAGTGTGAGATCAAGTTTTCCGTCGTGATTGGTGACAATGAAATCCGGAACAACATCCTGCACCGCTTTGGAATCGTCGGAAGCTGCTCCACCCGGTTTCGGATTGAGATTGGTGATCTCGCGAATGACACGCTTGAGCGATTCATCATCCACACCAAGCTTGCGCGCAATTTTATCGTAATGTTTTTTGGAAAATTCTTCCATGTGTTCCTGCACCACGCGCATCGCAAGCACCACTTCTGCTGTCTTCGGAACTTTGCGTTGCAATTGCAGCAGCAGGCATTCCTGCAGATCGCGTGCACCAACTCCCGGAGGATCGAACGTCTGGATGAGTTCGAGCACTTCCTTCAGCTCATCTTCATTGGTAGTGATATTCTGCGCGAACATGATGTCGTCCACGATCGCCGCAAGTTCCCTTCTCAAATAACCATCTTCATCAATATTGCCAACGAGATAAGCGCCCACATTGTAATGGTGATCGTCGAGCGGCTGCAAACCAAGCTGCGTTAACAGCAGATCGTGAAATCCGGGACCCTGTGATAATGGAGATTCTCTTCGCTCCTCGTCGGGACTCGTATTATTGACACGCTCCTTGTACGACATTCCTTCATCCTCGTCCATATAATCATCGAGCGCGAAATCATCTTTGGTGTCTTTTTCCTCGCCGTCTTCGAACAATCCATCATCATCTTCCGTCAGATCATCCTTGTTCTCTTCTTCTTCGTTCTCATCTCCTTCTTCGAGCGCGGGATTCGTTTCCAGTTCTTCCTTGATGCGCTGTTCGAGCGCAACGGTAGGAAGCTGCAGCAACTTCATCAGCTGTATCTGCTGTGGAGAAAGTTTCTGTAATAATTTCTGGTATAATCCCTGCCTGAGCATAAATGAATCGTTGCACCAAAATACGGGATTAAATCAAAAAAGGGAATGATTTTTGATGGAGAAACAAAAGAAAAGCCCTGAAGCGATGATCGCTCCAGGGCTTCCTGCTTTTTGCAGCCTGTAGTTTACTTCTGCACGGTGATCTTCTGCGCCGATTTCCTGCCATCCATTGTCACGTTCATCATGTAAACGCCATTCGCGACGTTCTCGAGTGTAAGAGGATGTGTCGATCCGGCAATCACGTCATCGTTCACAGATGAGTAAACCACCCGGCCGGTGAGGTCGGTGATCGTGATGATCATTTCATTCGCGTTGGTCGCGTTGATCACTTCAAATGTTCCGTTGTTCGGATTCGGATACACCTGGTAAGCGAGTCCGTTGCTGAAATGATCGATACCTGTACAGAGACTGACAGTGATCGCTACTGAATCTGTAGAAGTGCAGGTAGATGTGTACGTGTAATACAACATCCATGTGCCCGCTCCAGCTGTTGAAGGAGAGAAATTATTTCCTACAACGCCTGTTCCCGACCATGTGCCACCAACTGGTGTTCCGGTGAGTGCAACGTTTCCGTCATCCACACATACACTTGTCGAAGCAGCGCTCGCATTAGCAGCAGTTCCAGAATTAACGGTATAAAGAACAACCATTCCATCACCTGATCGTGTTCCTGCAGTCATCATCACAGAAGCGATAGAAGGCGCGGTGTAAGATGATCCGCCGCCGCCACCGCCACCCGGTGTTGTATCAGATCCATTTCCACCAGCACCGCCACCGTAATATCCGCCGCCACCGCCGCCGCCAGCACCAGTTCCATTATAATAAACGGTTGAACCACTTCCACCTTGTCCGAGTGAACCATCTGTTCCTGCTGTCCAGCCTGCACGCAGACACGCTGTGTTTCCATAATATCCACCTGCAATTCCACCTGCAGCCTGTGTTCCGCCTGCTCCACCGTCTCCGCCACCGCCACCGCAATTACATGGAGTTCCTACTCCGAATGTTCCGCTTCCACCAATGAGACTTCCACCTGCTCCGCCATTTCCTGCAGGACCTGCAACCTGGCATCCCGGCCAGTCACCGTTATCTCCTGCACCACCGCCGCCACCTGCAACGATGATACGATCTGCAAAAGTCAATCCGTTCAAACGAACATCAGACGCACCGCCACCACTCGGAGCCATTCCAGCAGGAGGTCCGCTGAACACTGTGTTTCCATCCTGTCCGCCTGTGCCGCCACCGTTATAACCGTTTTGTCCGCCAACATAAATATTGAGAACATCTCCGGGCATCACGGCAAGTCTGCCGTAAACGTATCCGCCAAGTCCGCCGGTAGAACCTGTGGTATCATTGCCACCTTGTGCGCCGTATACTTCGAAGTACACTGAATCGACACAGGCCGGAACCGTATACGTTTGCAACGCACCGGTGTAATTGTAAGTGATCTGGGCCTGTACACTCGCGAAACATGCAAGGGCAAGGCCACTCAGGGTGAGTACTTTTTTTATCATGTAATTTGGTTTTGGGTTAATATGTGATAGAGGTAAATGTAGTGAAATGAGGAATTCGATGCGATCGATCGCACGGAACTATTCACAACAACTTGTTGTCAATAAAAAACTCTTCCCGTGAAGAAAGAGTTTTCCGTAATAAAAGAGAAGTCCTATTTCTTCAGCGTCGCCATCAGGAATTCACGATTCATCCGCGCGATGTTCTCGAGTGAAATTTCTTTCGGGCATTCCGCTTCACAACTTCCGGTGTTCGTGCAATTGCCGAATCCGAGCGCGTCCATTTCCTTCACCATGTTCAGCACACGATCGGTACGTTCCGGTTGACCTTGTGGAAGTAAAGCGAACTGCGAAACTTTCGCCGAGACGAAAAGCATAGCGGAAGAATTCTTGCAGGCTGCAACACACGCACCGCAACCGATACATGCCGCAGCGGAGAAAGCGTCGTCAGCATTATCCTTCGGAACAGGTAGACAATTCGCATCCTGCGCATTTCCTGTATTCACGGAAACGAATCCGCCTGCTGCCTGAATTTTATCAAACGCCGTGCGGTCAACAACGAGATCTTTGATCACCGGGAACGCAGAAGCTCTCCATGGTTCAACAGTGATCGTGTCGCCGTCCTTGAAGGCACGCATGTGCAACTGACAAGTGGTTGTTCCCTGCCACGGGCCATGCGCACGGCCATTGATGTGCATCGAACACATTCCGCAGATCCCTTCGCGGCAATCATGATCGAACGCGATCGGTTCCTGGCCTTCGTTGATGAGACGTTCGTTGAGCACGTCAAACATTTCGAGGAACGACATGTCCTCGGAAATATCATTCACTTTGTAAGTGACGAATCCGCCTTTGTCGTTTCCGTTTTTCTGTCTCCAGACATTCAATGTAAGATTCATAATTCTCTGCGTTAACTCTGCGCCTCTGCGTCTCTGCGGCAAATTCACCACGGAGAGACACGGAGGCACGGAGATCATTATTTATAGCTGCGAGCAGATACCTTGATCTTCTCGTATTTCAATTCTTCCTTATGCAATTCATACGTGTTGTTGCCTTTATTTTCCCAGGCGGACACATACATGTAGTTCGCATCGTCGCGCTGTGCTTCTCCTTCTTCCGTCTGGAACTCTTCGCGGAAATGTCCGCCGCATGATTCATTGCGGTTGAGCGCATCCATGCACATGAGTTCGCCCAGCTCGAGAAAATCGGCCACGCGTCCTGCTTTTTCCAGTTCGACGTTGAATTCATTCTGAATACCGGGAACACGAACATCCTTCCAGAATTCTTCGCGCAGTACTTTGATCTCTTCGATCGCTTCTTTCAGTCCATTCGCATTGCGCGCCATTCCGCATTTATCCCACATGATCTTTCCGAGTTTCTTATGGAAATGATCCACTGATTTCGATCCGCGGATGTTCATCAGTTTATTGAGATTGTCCTGCACTTCTTTTTCTGTCGCAACGAATGCTTCGTGATCGGTTGGAATTCCTTTGTCGCGGATCATTCCGCTGAGGTATGCACCAATGGTGTACGGGATCACAAAATATCCGTCGGCCAATCCCTGCATCAATGCAGAAGCACCGAGACGATTCGCGCCGTGATCGGAGAAATTCGCTTCACCGAGTGCATACATTCCCGGAACGGTGGTCATGAGATTGTAATCGACCCACAATCCGCCCATCGTGTAATGCACCGCCGGATAAATTCTCATTGGCATTTCGTACGGATTCTCGTCGGTGATCTTCTGATACATCTCGAATAGATTTCCGTATTTCTCTTTCACCACTTCCTTTCCGAGTTCTGTAATTCTTGCAGCTGATGCGTGCTCTTCATTCAGTTTTGTCGCCTGTTGCTTTCCGTAACGCTGAATAGCCGCAGCGAAGTCGAGATACACAGCCATTTTGGAAGCGCCCACTCCGAATCCCGCGTCGCATCTTTCTTTGGCAGCACGTGAAGCCACGTCGCGCGGAACAAGATTTCCGAATGCAGGATAACGGCGCTCGAGGTAATAATCTCTTTCTTCTTCCGGAATTTCATTTGCTTTTCTTGTGTCGCCCTGTTTCTTCGGAACCCAAATGCGTCCGTCGTTACGAAGTGATTCGGACATCAGCGTGAGTTTCGACTGGTGATCGCCGGAAACAGGAATACAGGTCGGGTGAATTTGTGTGAAGCATGGATTGCCGAAGAATGCGCCACGTTTGTGTGCTTTCCACGCAGCAGTCACATTCGAACCCATCGCATTTGTCGAAAGGAAGAAAACGTTTCCGTATCCGCCGGTGCAAAGCAACACCGCATGGCCGGAATGACGCTCGAGTTTTCCGGTGATGAGATCACGCGCAATGATCCCGCGCGCTTTTCCATCCACGATCACGACGTCGAGCATTTCATGACGGGAATACATCTGCACATTTCCCAAACCAACCTGTCGCTGCAAAGCGGAATATGCACCGAGCAATAATTGCTGGCCTGTTTGTCCCGCTGCATAAAAAGTTCTTTGCACCTGTGTTCCGCCGAATGAACGGTTGGAAAGCATTCCGCCGTATTCACGGGCGAACGGAACACCCTGCGCTACGCACTGATCAATGATATTCGCGGAAACTTCAGCGAGACGATGCACGTTTCCTTCGCGCGAACGATAGTCACCACCTTTGATCGTATCGTAGAACAAACGGTAAACGCTGTCACCATCATTCTGGTAATTCTTTGCTGCATTGATCCCACCCTGCGCTGCGATCGAGTGCGCGCGCCGCGGAGAATCCTGGAAGCAGAATACTTTTACTTTATATCCGAGTTCGGCGAGCGATGCAGCGGCAGAAGCGCCGGCAAGGCCGGAACCGACAATGATGATCTCTATCGAACGTTTGTTCGCAGGATTTACCAGCGGAACAGTGGACTTGTACGTGGTCCATTTCTGATCGAGAGTTCCTTCAGGAATTTTTGAATCTAATTTGCTCATAATAGTTCGAGAATACTTTGTGATGACCGATTACATGTTCCAGTGAAGAAAATCCTTATTCATGAGTTTCGCCCCGTAAATGAGAATAGGGAAAGCGGCGAAACCGATACCGAACAGCAATGCTATTCCTGTTGCGATCATATCGAGAATGGGAGTGTATTTCTTGTTGTTGAGTCCGAGCGATTGAAAAGCGGATTTGAATCCGTGAGAAAGGTGGTAAGCAAGAATCACAAGCGAAACGAGATAAAGAAATACATACGCCGGATTTTCCATCGCTTTCACTACCGATTCCGCGAGTGTGAGTTGTCCTTCGTTATGCCCTACGCTATCGGTGATGCGGTACGGAACGAAGAATTGCCAGAGGTGAACAACAATGAAAAAGAAGATGATGCTTCCGGTGAGTCCCATGTTGCGGGAGATCCATGAGCTGGTTTTTTTTGTGCCATCGATCTTGTATCCGATCGGGCGGGCGTCTGCGTTTTCCTTCGTGAGAATGATCGCCTGCGCCACGTGAACGAAGATCGCCAGGAAGAGCACGACTTCGATGATGCGGATGATGAGCATGTGCACCATGCTGTGGGAGGTCTCGTTGAATTCAACTCCGCCGTCGCCATACACGAGCGGGATGTTGGTGTAGAGATGCTCCACCAGGAAGAGAATGAGGAACAGTCCGCTTAATGCCATCACAGCTTTTTTGCCGACTGAGGAGGTGAGGAATTTTGTCATAATGCTTTTACTTTTTCTGCTGCAGCCTGCGCGCCGTACGTTCGTACTCTGGCAGGCGCGAGAATGCGCGTTTGGCAGCGGGAACAAATGTAAATGTCAACATTGGTTGTATCAAGGGAAATGAACAGAATTTTCGGGATAGTTGATAAGTTGGAATGATTACAGATTGTGCCTGTTATTCCTTTCCCATCGAATGGCAATTTTCATAGATTTGACCAACCAAAAATTTCCCCGAACCACCAGAGCGATCAGGCGGGGATCCAACCCAATTCTCCAATGAAAAAATGCATTCTCTTCTCTTTTCTTACGCTGAATCTGTTTGTCTTCTCCTCCTGCGGAGGCGATAGGTCAAAAAACGCTTCTCAGAATTCCAACGCTTCGGGTGTTGATGCCATCGATCAGTCGTGGCTCGCTTCTGCCACCGGCAAAAAATGGGTGGCCGTGGATGATAATGCTCCTTTTTCCCAAATGACATTTTTCACGAACGGAAAAATGAAGGATGCCGTTTCGGAAGATGATTATCATATTGACGGAAACATCCTCGTCGTGAAAGTCATCGGGCTCGACATCAAATATCCATTGGAGAAAACCACGGATTATAGTTTCGATCTGACGGTGAACAACAAGAATGTCTTCACGTATAAGCTGGATAATTCCGGCGCGGATAACGGAGCGAATACGAATGCGCCAAATTCAACAACTGCTTCAACATCTTCCAACGCAACTTATGCAGCGGGCGATAAAGTGCAGATCCTCTGGAAAGGCTCATGGTATCCGGGAACGATCAAAGAAGTGAAAGATGGCGGAAAATACAAGATCGGTTACGATGGATACGACGCTACGTGGGATGAAACCGTTGGAACTGATCGTCTGAAGAAATAAAAAATTCGCTTTGCGCACTCAACCTGTGATGTGAAATTCAAACATCACAGATTTTTTTTCATTCTATTTCGGCGGATAGATCGGTCCGTTACCAGAATTCTGGCCGGGATACTGATCCGGAAACTGTCCACTCAGATTCGGTTGTTGAAACGGATTGGAATATGATGGCGGAACCTGTGGCGGAAGTGTTGGATCGAACAAGCGATTGATCCGCGGCTGAATGAACCAAACGCCGACAGGGAAAAACCAGAGCAGAAAAAATTCGCCGATGTAATCACCGAACTCAACATGGTTCCACTTTTCAACCATTTTCAGCGATTTGGCGATGAACCAGTAGGTGTAGAAAATACAGAACATGGAAAATAAATGCAGCGGGACAATGATCAAAAAACCAAGCCCGAAGAAAGGTGAAGGACGTCCGCCGGAGAAAAGGAACGTTCCGAATACGATCATTGAAATGAAAATAAAACAGAAATAGATCACCGGTGTGATCACAAAACTGCGGAACCGTTTCAGGTTCATGCCGGCATTTTCAGGGAGTTTTTTTCCCAGCGCGGTCCCGACGTTATAGAACCACCCGAATTGCACACCCATCACGAGGGCCATGATCACGAACATAAAGACGAAGACCATCGCGATCTCATGCGTAGCGAATACCGTTACAAAAGCGACCATCTCGATCACGATCGGCACAGCGAAAATGAGAATGAAAAGTTGCCAGTGTTTGGCGCGGAGAAACCAGTTCGTCATATGCCGGATATAAAATTGTCCATCCGCAATTTACGCCATCCATCATATTGTGCAAGCGGATAGCCGCAGCAATTTCATTTCCGCTATCTTTAAACTTCCAAAAACAATTCTATGCGTTACGCGCCCATCAACAACACACTTTTCATCGAGAACCGTCATCGCCTTGCGAAACAGATGCAGCCTTCTTCCATCGCTATTTTCAATTCGAACGACGTGATGCCGACCAGCGCCGATGGAACGATGAAGTTCCGTCAGCACGCCGATATTTTCTATCTCAGCGGGATCGACCAGGAAGAAAGTATTCTCGTCATGTTCCCGGATTGTCCCGATCCGGATCATCGTGAAGTATTGTTCGTGCGTGAGACGAATGATCACATTGCTGTTTGGGAAGGAGAAAAACTTTCGAAGGAACAGGCGACGAAACTTTCCGGGATAAAGAAAGTGTACTGGACGCACCAGTTCAAGCAGGTGCTGACCGGAATTATTTTCGAAGCGAAGAATATTTATCTCAATACGAATGAACATGTGCGTGCGGTGGTAGAAGTGGAAACACGTGATGCGCGATTCGCGAAATGGTGCCGCGAAACGTACCCGATGCACCATTACATCCGCGTTGCGCCCATCCTGCACGACCTGCGCGCGATCAAATCATTCATCGAAGTGGAACTCATTCAGAAGGCTTGTGATCTTACCGAAAAAGGTTTCCGCCGTGTGCTCGGATTCGTGAAGCCCGGTGTGTGGGAATATGAAATTGAAGCGGAACTCGGACATGAATTCGTCCGCGCGGGCGCATCCTACGCGGGTTACGAACCGATCATCGCAGCCGGGAAAAATTCCTGCGTGCTGCATTACAACATCAATAACAAGCAGTGCAAAGACGGCGATATTCTGCTGATGGATTTCGCGGCGGGTTATGCGAATTACCAGAGCGATCTCACGAGAACCATTCCGGTGAACGGAAAATTCACGAAGCGCCAGAAGAATGTTTACAACGCTGTACTTCGCGTGATGCGTTTTGCGATGACGAAACTGGTGGTTGGAAATACCATCCAGGAATATCACAAGGAAGTTGGTTTGGCGATGGAAGAAGAATTACTCAAACTCCGTCTCATCAATAAAACAGATATCAAGAAACAGGATCCGGCGTGGCCAGCGTATAAAAAATATTTCATGCACGGCACTTCGCATTATCTCGGACTCGATGTGCATGACGTGGGAAGCCGTTACCGGAAATTCGCGGCGGGAATGGTGTTCACCTGCGAACCGGGAATCTATATTCCGGAAGAAGGAATCGGCGTTCGTATCGAGAATGATATTCTCATCACCAAAAAAGGCAACCAGGATCTGATGAAGAATATCCCGATCGAGGCGGATGAGATCGAGGCTTTGATGAAAAAATAACGGATGGCGGGAACGAATTACGAATTGCTCGAATATGCGGATTACAGAATCGTGCTGATCAGCGGAGCCATAATTTCTTCGTAACCATCATTCCTGTTTCATCATAAACGCGCAGCAGATAAATTCCGGAAGCAAGTGATCCTGTTTCCAGTTCGCAATACTCCCGGACGTTTTCCTGCCTGATCAATTCTTTCCCGGTTACGTCGAATAATGACACCGTACCATTTCCTTTCATTCCTTCGAGATGAAGTGAAGTTGTGTTTCCATTCTGCACGACTGAAACGGAAAGACCCTGTTGCTCATTCGCTGCGTTCACATCCATCAATCCGCAATAAGGAGGAAGCCAGCTATGCCATGGTGGACAATTGACAGGGAAATTGCCGAACTGGTATACTGTAACGTTGCTGCGTTGCACACACATCAATGAATTATTCCATTCGAATTCAAATGTGAGTGGTTGTACCGGCATGCTGAGACTTCCGATCCCTTCAACCCATTCATCAGCGCCCATGTTAGTCAATTTTATCCGCTTGTGATATTGGGACTGAATCAGCACTGAATCGACCGCATACACGGTAGCCCATGTCCCGTTTCCCCATTCGTAATAAGCGGTATCCCCAACCTGCAGATCGAAATTGTAGATCAAAGTATCATTGTATGAACCTAAAACTGTATTTCCTGCAAAATAAACTTTATGGTTCACTGTATCCTCACGAAGTCCGCCATCTGTATTCTGCGGACCAGTGATCTTTTTGTAAGTATAACTTCCGATAACAGTATCTCCTCCAAGCACAAAGGCGTCATAATTCGCATGATAATCATTCGGGGAACTCTGGTATTCAAAAAGCACGGTCCATACAGTACCCGAATCCAGCATTGGATAATACGTTTGTGCACGGACCAATGTGAAAGAGAACGTGAAAAGGAATAAGACGACAAGTTGCTTTCTCATGAAATAAAGTTAGGTCAAATTCACACAGCAGAAAACTGATATTCGTTTCATCTTACTCATCCAATTACCCGATGTATTACATTTGATTCACGTTGACCATGCAGCTTCCCGTTTTCAAACCGACCGTTCCAGCAACAAAATTTCTCACTTCACGCGGAGCGAAGATCCGTTATGCCGATATCGGGAAAGGAAGAGCGGTCGTGCTTGTTCACGGATTTCTTGAATCACTCGAAATGTGGTTCGGAAACGGATTCGCTGAGCAACTCGCAAAAAAATTCCGTGTGATCGCGATCGATCTGCCCGGGCACGGCAAGTCGGATGTGATGGGTTATGTGCAGAAGATGGAACGCATGGCGGATGTGGTGAAAGATGTGATGGATGAAGTTGGTTTGCGCAAATACGTTTTGGTCGGCCACTCGATGGGCGGATATGTTTCACTCGCATTCGCAGAAAAATATCCGGAATGTGTGAGTGGATTGTGTTTGTTCCATTCCACTGCCCGTCCCGATTCGGATGAAAAGAAAAATGATCGTGACCGTGCGATCAAGATCGTGAAGCGTGACCCGATCAGGTACACGAATCAGCTTGTGATCAATCTTTTTGCCGTGGCGAATCAGAAGTACATGAAGAAGGAGATCAACTGGATGAGAAGGATCGCGGCGAAAACAAAAAAACAATCGATCGCCGCCTGTCTCGAAGGAATGAAGATCAGGAAAGGAAGAGAAAAGATCCTGCGTGACGCGGATTACCCGGTGATGCTGATCGCGGGAACGAGAGATGTTGTGGTTCCGTTCAAATCGCTGGAAGAACAGAATAAATTATTGAAGGACGGGCGATTCGTTGTGCTCGAGCGCACGGGCCACATGGGATTTCTTGAAGCGAAGGATATCACGCTGAAGAAACTTCAGCAATTCTGCGGGTATTGTTACCGCAAAAAGATCAGGTGATCCTGAATCGTGAATTCGCCATCTCCGCGCCATCGATGACACAGATCTGGTAGAAATTCGGCGAAAGATCATTCACTGATATCGTATGCATACTTCCACCCGAAAGAATTCCTGAACTCACTTCCGCTCCACCCGCATCGAAAATACTCCACGAGCATCTTTCCGTTTTGCGTTGATAAGAGAGGATCAGTTCATTTCCCCGAAGTGTCAGATTCAGCATAGCATTCTGAATAGCCTTATTGATCAGATTCATATAAGAAGCAGCGATTTGATAGTTGTACGCAGCCGGGTTTCCCACAGTTGTATTATTTCGATGAACAAGTAAAACCGCAGGATGAATCAGGAGAACGTCTTGTCGGCTTTTGGGCGGGGCAGACGAACGCTTGTTTTTTGACGATGAATTCCGGTTCTGGAAAATAAAAAAAGACCGTCCCCGAAAAGAGAACGGTCTTCGAACGAACAGGCCGGTTTATTGCCGGATCAGTTTCGTGCTCGCAGTTTCATTTCCATCGGTGATACGGATCAGGTAAATTCCATTCGCAAGTTGATCGGTGTTGATCTCTGTCAATGCACGGTTGATGGTTTGAACCAGCACCACTTTTCCATTCACGTCGATCACTTCGAGTTTTGCATTCACCGTTTGCGGTTTCCAGTTCACGGTAATATTTCCACCTGATGGATTCGGATAAATTCCGATCGCCCGGGAATCATTCAACTCATGAACAGCAAGTGGATTCGGGACACACGAACATGGTGAAGTGCTGAGATAGAAATTGGAAACACTGTCGGCATCCGCTTCGAGCAGCGTCACGGATGATGCAGGCCCTGCGGTTCCGCGTGCGTAAACCAAAGCAAGATCCACACACATTTCTTCATTAGCAGATAACGTGAATTGTCCCGACGAAGCCATTCCTCTCCTATCGCCTGGCGTATTATTCGCAGTCATTTCATCCCAGGGTGCTTGCGGCATATTTCCTGAACATGCACCTGATGGATCCGAAGCTCCGGGGAACATGCAGTCTGTATTCAGAGCTCCGCCATAACCGGTGCCACCATAGGTAATGTGTGTCGTGTCTTTCCAGAATCCATTCATGTAGTTATAGTAATCGATCGCAAGCTGCGGATTTCCGGTGACAGAAAAGTCGTTGTTGTAATAAACAAAGTGATTCATGCGGCAATATTCACCGGGCTCATCCACGATACCATCACGGTTATTATCTATTCCATCATTCGGATCCGCTTCCGGTCCGCGCAGAAACACAACTCCTTCCGCCGGCGGATTCGCACCATACGTGCCGAGCGTTGGAATGGCTGATGATCCATCATTCGCGTCTCCGTTATAACCATAGAACATCTGCTGCTGCACAGAGCAGCCTACATAGTCATCATTATAGCTGCCAATATCAAAATCGATCCACGATCCGAGCTGGCAATTCGAATAATCATTGGAAGAACGATTGATGATCTTGTAATTCAGAAAAACAGTGGAATCAAGATAAGTTCCGGGAGATATGAATGAATATGCCATCGCGTGCACTTCAATTTTCATTTTCTGTCCGCCGGTCTCCGTGTGCGCATTGCGGTCATCATTGAAGATGAAGAACACGGCCTGGTCGCCCTTGATGCACGGATAATCTCCGTTGTTCGGATCGTACACTCCATCCGAATTCTGATCAACAAACGGCGCCAGGATCGCTGCTTCACCGAGCGCAACGTTTCCGTTTCCCGGCCAGTTGAGAATGGAAGACGGGATCGTGTAATTCGGATAGACGGAATGATTCACCGTCCAGGTGCAGAATGAATCAATACTTGTTTTGTTGATCTTCCACACTTTGTTCCATTGTGCATCCGTCGCTGCCGAATAATTCGCACTATCCATTACAGGTCCGGGATAAAAATCATTTCCGCTCTGCCGGTAGGTTTGCGCGGCGAGGTGAAGCTGGCCCGAAGTATCCAGTCCACCGATCCACATGGCTCCGGCGAAAATGGTATTCTTCTGGCTTCCTTTCGGTACTTCGAATTCTGCGGTCTGGTAATTCCAGAAGAGATCGCCGTTGGCGTTCACCATGGCGCTTACGCCGTTGATGTCGGCTTTGCTGTTGGCAACAGCCTGCGCGTAAATTCCCGTGAACGGAAGTGCGCTGACGAATAGAAGGAGTAGTGTTTTTTTCATGTTGGCAAATTTTAAAATGGTGCAAAAGAAAAATTCATTCATTGAAGTTACATGTCAAGCAAGCCATTTATAGTACACATTATCGCCATGCCTTTACATGTCCAGTGCGCAACTCTTTTGAAGTTACACATTCAAAAAACGGTTTCCGATAAGGAATGGCGTTCTGCAAGAAAAATATATTTGAAAAATTTCCGTGGTCATACCCAACCCTTATCACACTTTTCACGTTCTGCATTTGGTGGTCCTTTTTCAATTCGTAGTTCAACTTGCATTCGTATTTCGCGGTTTCAATTCAATTCGCAGTTCCACTTGTATTTGTATTTCGCGGTTTCGGGTCAATTCGTAGTTCGTACTAAAAAAGACTCCCCGGAAAATTTCTCCGGGGAGCATTCACCTTTTATATAGATCACGTCTTGTACAGAGTTGAACAGACGTGAGAAGAACTTTTTTAAACCCCGGCTTCGACAGGCTAAGCCTGACAACTAAGCCGGGGTTCCACACACACTCAGGAAAAAACGACGTGAAATACATTATAGAGAATAAAACCAACGCATGCTATTGCAAAAACGATGCTGATGGTGCCCAGGCCGTCGATGTGATACGAGTGGCCTCTCCGGTAGTTATGATTGCTTTTCATGGCACACAGAATTAAAGGTTAGACATTTTTATTTCGACTTTCACCGGTAACACAGTGAAGAGATCTTTCGTTTGAAGTATAATGTTCATTCAATTTTTGGTTACAGCATTTTCTGAAAAAAGCCGGGTGCAACAAACGGTCAGCGCAACATCCCCGAATACGCCATCCATTCATTGACACCCGGTGGCTCAGGGCCTTTTTCTACTTTACTTAACCAAACAAAAATTTCAATGAGCGTTACTTTTTTTCTGTAATCGGTGTAGTCCTTATGCTGAAGTCTTGTACCGATTTCCATTCAATATTACGACACACATCACCGAAAGGATAGCGACATCTCACATGTGGCGATGCGCGTGTGGTAATTGGGATTTGAATTG
The DNA here is from genome assembly GCA_035496135.1 of Bacteroidia bacterium. Taxonomy (GTDB): domain Bacteria; phylum Bacteroidota; class Bacteroidia; order Palsa-965; family Palsa-965. Next base: position 15 of record DATJEX010000174.1, on the reverse strand, counting down.
TATTATCTGGTGAAT
>DATJEX010000173.1:0-10792 GCA_035496135.1 Bacteroidia bacterium | reverse complement strand
TGAAATTCAACTTCGCTCCGTACCGAGAATGAAGTTTCATTCATCATGGAATAAAGCGTAACGCCCGTGAAAACTTCGTGCGTCGTTCCCTGCATTTCTTTCAGCATGGCCAACGCTTCGAATTCATTCGCCGGTTTATTCAGCACATGATCATTGATCCACACGATCGTGTCCGCTGTGAGAACAATGCTGTATTCGTCAATGTCGCTGATGAATGCTTCCGCTTTTTTCCGTGACAGATATAAGGGGATCTGTTCTGCTTTCAGTTCATGCGGAAAACTTTCATCCACATCCTTGGTGTTGAGTTGAAATGGAATTTCCAGTTCTTTCAGAAGGAATTGCCTGCGTGGCGATTTGGAGGCAAGAATGAGTCGACGCCCTTTGAGATCAAACTCCATTGGAATCGATGAGCAGCTGAATGCCGTGCGCGAAAACAAACAGGTAGGAAATTCCCGCGACCATGATGATCTTCACCAACAGGCTGGAAAAACGCCAGTCTTTTTTTCCTTTCGCTTTGATGACACGGAAGATGAGATAGAAGATCGGCAATTGGAGAAGTACGAGGAAATAGAAAAAGGATTGCCACTCCTTCGCCACCGCCTGCAGGTATTCGAAATAACCGAGTCCACTCATCAGTGCGATCCCAAGAACAGCGAGAATAATTTTCGTTCTGGAAATTCCGATCACCACGGGCATTGTTTTGCAGCCATATTCGAGATCGCCTTCATAATCTTCCGCATCCTTGATGATCTCGCGGATAAGCGTTACAAAAAAAGCGAAGACCGCGACGATAAGGGTGAAATGCATTACATCGTTCAATTGCAGGAAACCTTGCTTGACAAGATCCGGGAAGGCGTTGTAAATATTCGGAACCTCGAATAAAACAACGAGCAGCGGAACGATCGCGGAAAGCAAAGCGATCACGAGATTTCCAACGAGGAACTGACGTTTCAGGTTGGTGGAATAAAACCAGAGCAGGGCAGGAGCGGTGATGAAAATGAAAGAACCGAGACGGAAGATGTGGTACTTGTAACTCAGCCATAAACCGATAGAAGCACCGATGATGTTGATCGTCATGTGCGCGCCCATCGCCACGCGGCGTTTGATGGTTTTGCCAATAGGATTCGTGGAAGGACGATTCACTTCATCGATCCGCACGTCGAAATAATCGTTGATGATATACCCAGCAGCGCCGATCATCACGACCGAAAGCACGAGCAGGAAAAAATCAAGATTGGTCATCTGCACATCCAGCAGTGAAAAATCAAGATCACTTTTCCGCAATTCGATGATGGGAATGAGAATACAGTAGCGCACCATGTAAGCGATGAACGCCATGATCAATAAATTCGGAATGCGGATGAGTTTGAGGAAGGAGAGCATTGGGGTAAAAATAGTGATTAGTTGCTTGAGTTGCTTAAGTTGCTTTTGTTGAATGGTTGCTTAAGTTGGTTAAGTTGCCTGTTTGATGAAAGTGTGTATGATTCCTGAATCAAGTAATTGTAAAACAAACACAAGAAACCAAGCAACCAGGAAACAATTACCATTTCCCATGTAACCGCATCGCCTGTTCGATCACGTCACGCACGCAGCCATGTCCACCGTTGTATGGAGAAACGTACACTGAGATTTCCCTGATCTCGTGCGCTGCATCGTGCGGACAACAGGGCACGCCGCATCTTTTCATCGCGTTGTAATCGGGAAGATCATCGCCCATGAAAAGTATTTCTTCCGGTTCGAGGAAATAAACGGATTCAAACTCTTTCAGTTTTTCTTCCTTGTCAATGATCTTCAGGTAAACTTCGGTCAGGCCGAGTTCTGTATAGCGTGTGCGAAGATTCTCATCGCGCGCATACGAGATGATCGCGATCTTGTATCCCGCTTTCAGCGCCCGGGTCATCGCCGATCCATCGCGTGCGAACATGTTGCGCGAAGTAGTGTTGTCGGAATGAATGGTGATCCTTCCGTCGGTCAAGACGCCGTCAATGTCGAACACAAAAGCTTTGATCTTATGTAAACGCTCTTTGAAATTCATTTTTTACGCTGACTGCTGATGGCGGAAGTGAGATCGGAATAGATCTTTTTGTACTGCGGGAATTTTTTCAGGAGCGCGAGATGTTTCGCGATCACCTTCTTATCGTTCCGTTTCGCCGGGCCCGTCTGTGATTCGGCAGGAGAATGGTCGAGTACTTTGATGGCTGTTTCAAGAATGAGCGGGCGGATGAGATCGAACGGAAGGTCTTTGTGTTTCAGGAGATCATCGGCAATGTGATAAAGATGATTGGAAAAATTATTCGCGAACACGGCCGCGAGATGCGCCACCGCGCGCTGATCCGAGTCGAGCGCGTATACGAAATCGGAGATAACGCTTGCGATATTGCTGATAGAGTACAACGTATGCTGATCGTTCCCTTCCACGCACACCGGCACATCGCTCATCACGACCTGCTTTGCTTTTGAAAAGGTCTGCAGCGGATAAAACACGCCGTACTGTTCGAATTTTTTCAGCACATCGATGGAAACACTTCCGGAAGTGTGCATCACGATCCCTTCTTTCACATTTAGTTTTTTCACCACACTTGCGATGGCGTCGTCATTCACCGCGATGATAAAAACATCCGTATTCGCCGAAATTTTCTTCAGATCAGAAACAGCTTTTGCTTTCACTCCTTTCGCCAGGACTTTTGCATTCGCGATCTTCCTGCTGTACACCTGTACAATGTCGATCCCTGAATCGTAAAGCGCGATGCCGAGATGTGTCGCCACATTCCCGGAACCGATAAGCGTACAGCGGAGATTATTCATGTTTTTTATGGGCATTTAATTTTTTACGCTGCCGGACGGCAATGAAAGTTCCGGTGACCATGATGAGGCATCCGATCCAGAGAATATTGATGCCCGGGAAGATCGAAACCTGCAAAACCATGTAATCTGCTTTCTTGGAAAGACGCACACTCGCGAAGACTTTGATCTTCCTCGATTTGCTGTCAACATCGGCGAAGGTGAGTTTCACACCGAGATCATCATCTTCCGCGTCCACCTGGCGTTGACTTCCGCCTGTTTTCGGATCGTAGAACAAACGTGCGGCAAGATTTTTCCTGTTGAGTTTTTCATCGAAAACATCGAAGTACGCGACGAGATTATTCTCATTCGCCTGGTTGTATTTACTGGTCGAATCCACACGCGCGCTGTCGAGGATCACGACGCAGTTCTCGAGACCGATCGTGTCATGTTCGGCAAGAAGATATTCTTTCGGTGTGTCGTACATCTGTGACTGGAGATCATTCGTCTCTGCGGAATCTTCGAGCAAACGGTCTTCAACAAATTTCACGTAGGTGTAAATGTCTTTATGCAGGTAATGTTTGGTCGCAGGTTCCGCCGCATTGCCCATGAATTTGTTGAGCTGGATGAATGGTGCGAGCGAGAATGATTCGCTGTACATATTTCCTTCCTTCTTCAGAAAATCAACATTGAAATAAACGTATCCTGTTCCGGAAATATCTTTTTTCTCATGCCCGCGGTACGTCACATAATAATCACCCATCGGAAGTGTATCTCCTTTGCGCAGGTAAATATTCTCCAGGTTGTCCACATCCTGCGTGAGGCCGGAAATATCCATACGAGAAGTGTTCTTCGAGATCGTGTCCTTTTTAGAAGTGGAAATGACAATACCGAGCAGCAGAACACCGAACCCGATATGTGCGATGGATGCACCGGCGCTTTTCATTCTGTACTTCAGGACCGTTGACCAGTATTTGAAATTGGCGAGCACGGCGAAGGAAGCGGTGAAGAGCAGGATGGAGCACAGAATGTAGATCTGCCTTTTGTGCTTTGTCAATTCACTCCACGAAGAATTATAATAAATGAATAACGAGACGATCAGCGCGAAGAAAAAAGAAATGAGCAATGGCATCGCGAGTTGACGCGAGAAATGTTTGAAGTCTGTCTTCACATATTTCAGGTACTGCACGCATCCGATGAGGAAAGTGATCACAATGGCGAACGAGATCTGCCACTTGTTGTAGAAATAGATCGCGTCTTTGTCGAGCGCCACATTTCCATCCACGATATTCTTGAAACCTTCCGGGTGAAATCCGGCGTTGTACATCGCGCTCGTTACAGAATGGATCGGGCCGATCTTCAGGAATTTATCCAGCACCGGAAGCGAAGTGAAGAAAATGATCTGCACCGCCGCGGCGAGAAGTCCGAGTGATCCGACGAACATCCAGAATTCGCGCGACCATAATTCTTCTTCTTTGTTTTTGCGGGGAAAGAAGAGAAAATATCCGAGCGTGATGAATGGCAAAGAACAACAGAGCATGATGAGCATTGCGGCCGCGTGAAATCCTGCGAGAAAAAAGATGAGCACAAAAACGCAGAGAATGGTCCACGAGATCTTGAGAAAGGAATTGAAGCTGAGCAGGAACACACTCAGCCAGAAGAAGAATCCCATGAAGAACGTGAGCTCTTCGTTCAGTCCGTCGTCGGTGAACGCGTGCACGGATGAATCGCTGAGAATTCCGCTCTTCGTCAGGAATGTAGAATAAACGATGAGCAGGAATGCCGTGATGCAGAGAAAGAAGGTGGTGAAAAGCGATTGGCCTTTCTGTTTGTAAAGCAGCATCACGTGAGCTGCACCAACGAGTACGATCCATGGAACGAACGAAGCATTCTCCACAGGATCCCACGCCCAGAATCCGCCGAAGCTGAGTGATTCATACGCCCACGCACCGCCCATGAGAATTCCTGTTCCGAGCACCATTACGCCGATGAACGCCCATGGCAAAGCAGACTTCTGCCAATCGTGATAACGTTTCGTCCACAATCCGGCAATGGCGTAGGAGAACGGAACAGTAGTGAGCGCAAATCCGCAGAAGAGTGTAGGAGGATGGATCGTCATCCAGTAATTCTGAAGCAATGGATTCAGTCCGCGTCCGTCATGGAACATGTTCCAGGTCGCGAGACTTTTATTGACGAGATAATCGGTGTGACTGGTCCACGGCAAACCGATATTGTTTTCCTGCATCCGGATGAGTCCGAACGGATCGCTGCCGATATGAACTTTTCCGATCCACACACCGAGCAGCATCATCGAAAGAAAAAGCTGTGCGAGTGAAATGATCGTGAGCACAGGAGCCTGGAATTCTTTTTCACGTTTGAAAATGAAAAGAGCGATCACCGAATGCCAGAAGAGCCAGAGGAGCGTGCTTCCTTCCTGTCCTTCCCAGATGCAGGCCAGGACATAATTTATTTTCATGTCGCTCTTCGAGTGCTGCCACACGTATTGATATTCGAAGCGGTGATTGATGATCATCGCAAGAAGCGTCAGGAAAATTCCGCCAACAGAAAGAAAATGCGTGATCGTTAATGCCTTTGCTGCTCCCCGTAAATTATCATGGATCGGTTGAAGGTACGTGCGGATGAAATTGAGGAAGACGGAGAATGCGGCGGTGACGAACGCGAGAACGACGAACATGTGTCCCGCATAACCATACAGCAGATTCTCTCCCTGGAATGCGGGGAAGAATATTTTTTGTCCCCACGTATTGAAAAAAGTCAGCGCAGCCGCGCAGAGAATGAGGTAAACCGCAACGATTCCATAAATATCAGACCACTTGAAAAATCTTCGGAGCATTTACCTGGGCTGGAATTAATTGTTCGGGACGTCCTGCCCGTTGTTGTATTTCGATGGACATTTCATGAGTACATCACTCGCGATGAATTCATCTCCTTTGAAAGCACCGACCACAACGACCTGCTGTGAGCGTTCAAAATCCTGCGGTTTGCTTTTTGTGAGTACGACGTGTTTCTCCAATCCTTTCTTGTCGATCATCCAGAAAGCAAATCGGTTCGGATCGGCAACGGCGTCGTATTCCATCGGTTTCGCGCGATCGAGTGAACCGGCTACGTGTACTTCATCTCCACTTGCTGCTGCTGTTGCGAAATCGGAATAGGTACTTGAATTGCCCAGGAGCGTGAAGATACAGCCGATGGCAATGGCGATGAGTACGATCCCGATGATGTGCGTCTTTTTCATTTGTTATCCTTCTGAATATCTTTCTCGAGTCTTGAAACTTTCCGTTCTATTCTCCACAGCGTAATGAAAATTCCTGCCAGGATGATCGACATGACCACGATCACCGCGTTGAGTGAAGCATGGCCGTGCAGCGACTGAAATAATTTTTCATCGAGTGTTTGTGCAGGCTGCGCATTGAGCGAAGAAGCAAAAACAATGATCAAAAGGAGTGAAAGGAATTTTTTCATTGGCTGTTGTGATGAAGTTTAATGTTCTGAATTCTCAGTTTCAGGGAATAGATCCAGAAACCGAGCATGATCCATCCGGCGACCGCGATGTAAAATACAGGACGCAATGTATTGTCCAGATCGTATTGGTTGAATCCCGGGTTGCCGCCGTTGCCCGGATGAAGGGAATCGGTTCCTTGTAATCGCGGAAGAACACCGATGAGCACGATCATCATGACATAAGCGAAAATGCTGTAGATGGCGGTCACACGCGCGCGCTTCTGCTCGTCATCGATCGCGTTGCGCAACACGAGATACGCGAGATAGGCGAGCATGGTGATGGCCGTTCCGTTCAACTTCACATCATCGCCCCACCATTCGAGCCAGGTGATACGTGCCCAGATCGACCCGGTGATCAATCCGAGTACTCCGAAGGTAACTGCTGTTGTGATCGCCGTATTCGCACGCTGATCATTCTTCATGTCGAATTTCCGCAGGAAGACCAGGTTGTTCCACAAAGCCCACGAGAGTAATGCGATCATGGAAAACCACATGGGCACGTGAAAGAATAAATTGCGGATCGACTCATAGAGAACGGTGCGGAATGGAAAAGCGAAATGATCCTGCTTTTCATTTTTGATCGTCACATTGCACATCGGATCCATTCCACCGCGTATCGTGTCCGTACTGTAGATCGCGTGATCCATGTAAAGTTTTCCATCGGCGTCGTTGTAAACAGCGAGATCGAAGAACATGCTGTCGAGCACACTTACCGGCTGGAAGGAAAGTTCGGCATGTGTATCATCTTTAACCGAGAATGAATTCGCGCAGATGTGTACCGGCTTATTCTTATCCCAATTGATGAGCCAGGCCCTGAACGAATTCTTTTGCTGGAGAAAACGAGTGTTGTAACCGAGGATCTCCAGTTTGAACGGAGCGGAGTAAGCAGGAATAATGGAATTGCAATTGAGCAGAATTCCCGGAGCAACTGGAGTTTTCAGTCCGAAAATCAACGTAAAAAACAGGAATGCCGCACAAAGAAATTTCCACCAGTTCCGCTTCATGTTCCAGGTCATTTTTAATCGCGCCAAAGATACGGAAAGAGGAGGTAGGCCAGTGCAATTATGACAAGGTTCATCATTCCCAGCACCAGCATGTAATCCATCGAAACAGCCCAGCCCAATCCGTCGGCCGCATATTTGGAAACTTTGATCGCGGCGAGGAGAAGCGGAAGCACCACCGGAAAACCCAGGATCGCCATCAGGGTGAAATTATTTCCTGCTTTTGAAGCGATCGCCGAGATCATGGTGAACGCACAGGCGAGTCCGGTCGATCCAAGAAATAAAGCCACTAAGAACATGGGTGTGTCCTGCACCGGAAAACCAATGAGAAAAGAGTAGAAGATCATTCCGGTAAATCCAAGCACCAGCATGAGCAGCACGTTGTAAAGCATCTTGGACAAGAGAACCGCTTTCGGGTCGGCAATGGTGTAGAGGTAGAGCAATCGGCCTTTACTTTCCGCACCGAAACTTTTCGCCGCACCGGTCACCGCCGCAAAAAGGAGGATCACCCAGTAAAGTGAATTCCAGACGGGGATGGATTTGATGGTATGAAAGCTGAATTTGGCAATGAAAATGGTGGAAACAAGGAACAGCAGCACGCCGAAAAAAGCGTATTTCTGCCTCTGTTCCTGGAGGAATTCTCTTTTGAGCAACGAAAATGTCTGGGAGGAGACGGACATCGGGACAAAGTTAGATACAAATTCATCTATGATGTCAATTATATTTGAACATGAAAGTTCAACTCCTCTGTTCGATCACCATCCTGGTTGTGGCCTGCAATTCCGGAAAGGACAGCAAAAGTGAAAATGTTGTAACAGCCAAAAAGCGCATCAAGTCGCAGACGGAATATTATTATTCCTCCGTTTCGGATACGATCAACCTGAAGCGAAACATCTCGGACAAACTGGAATTCGATACATCCGGAAAGATGATTGAGCAGACAAACTACGATGCAGGTAACGAATCGCAGCGATTCCATTACAGTTACGATGCATCGGGGCAGGCGAATCGCATTGAAGTTTACAGGGGAACGGAGGATCTGATCGATTATATCGATTCAATTGTAAGCTTGCAAGATGCTGGTTCCGGATCCGTAAAAACGTATCGGTTTTTCAAACACGGGCAACCGTCGACCCGGATGGATCAGCGGCGATTTCAACCGATGTTATATGAATTTCGTTACACGTTCGATTCCGTTTCTCATGTAGAACACGAAGAAAATTTCGTGGATGGAAAACTGCTGAACACGATCAACAAATTACAACTCAAGAAAGTAAAACCCGGAACCGCGACTCACGCCGACAGCATCTCTTACGTGCAGTATTTTGATGATAAAGACAGTCTTCTTCAGACAGATGATTATTCACCAGGTTATTATCCATCATCCACCATGATCGTACGCGATTCAACAGGCAGACGTACAGCCGTTTTTTTCAGGAGTCCACAGAAGAAGGAGAATGATCAGCATTGGTTCTTTTATTACAATGAATATGGCTTCGTGAAAAGAGAAATAACTTATGATAATAATGGTTTTATTACCGATGTTCATGATTTCGAATACACCTTCTATTGATGAAACTGGAGTATCTTTGTATTCTAAAATATCCGCCATGAAAAAAGTCATCATCCCCTCACTGCTCTTCTTAGGGATCATTTCCTTCTCGATGAAAAACGACGCCACCCATAAAACGCTCTATGATTTCCACGCGACCACCATCGATGGGAAAGACTTTGATTTCAGTTCACTCAAGGGAAAGAAAGTGATGATCGTGAACACAGCTTCGGAATGCGGATTCACACCGCAGTACCAGGGACTCGAAGAACTTTATAAAAAATACCAGCCAACCGGAAAATTCGAGATCATCGGTTTTCCATGTAACCAGTTCGGTGGACAGGAGCCGGGAACCAACGATACCATCAAGTCTTTCTGTTCACGTAATTACGGCGTTACCTTCCAGATGATGTCAAAGATCGATGTTAAAGGAGATAGTATACATCCGATATATAAATGGCTGTGTAACAAGGATCAAAACGGAGTAGAAAGTTCTGATGTGAAGTGGAATTTTCAGAAATACCTGATCGATGAGAACGGGCACCTGGTGAAACATTGCCTCTCTCCCGTCAAACCAATGGATCCTGAGATCACGAACTGGATCGAAGGAAAATAAAAATGCATTTTCTCGAAGTTCTGACGGAAGAAGAGCGGGCGCTGTTCAACAAAACAGTTTCCGAGAAAACGCTTTCGAGGAATGAAACACTGTTCACCGAAGGCAAAAAACCTTCCGCTGTTCATTTGTTGAAACAGGGCAAGATCAAACTTTTCACAACCGACCAGCAGGGACGTGAGCGCATCATCCATCTCGCACGCCCGGGCGACCTCATGGGCTATCGCGCCGCATTGGGAAATGATACCTATTCCTGCAGTGCAACCGCCCTCGAAGATGCCGTCGTTTACGCGCTTCCGATCGACACATTTTTACTGCTGCTGGATAGGAACGCGACACTTTCCCATTCGGTCATCCGGTTATTGACTGCCGAACTCCGTCATGCTGAACATCATCTCGGCGGATCGGCCCGCAAGACGGTGAAAGCCCGGTTGGCAGAAGCGATGCTGCTCATTGCCGACACTTACGGCTTTGAAGCGGATGGCGCCACACTCGATCTTTCCCTCTCGAGGGAAGAACTGGCGGCCATGGTGGGAACAGCAACGGAAACGACGATCCGTATCCTGAAAAGCATGGAAGAAGAAGGCCTTGTGGCAACGAATGGCAGAAAGATCCGTCTACCCGACATGGACGCTTTACGGAGAAGCTCCGAAATGGCCTGATTAAGAGGAAAAATCGTACTTTTGCACTCCGGAATCTATGGGACAGAAAATGAGCCGCTTTTTCTACGTAACAATCTTTCTTTCAGGAGTCCTTTTTCTCGCCTGCAACGACTTCAACAAGTTGCAGAAGAGCACGGACCTCGGTAAGAAATATGACGCGGCCGTAGCTTATTACGACAAGAAGGATTACACCAAAGCGCAATTGTTGCTGGATGAATTGTATTCTTCCATGCGCGGAACGGATAAAGCGGAGAATGTTGCCTACCTGCTCGCATACTGCGATTACAACATGGGCGATTATGTGATGGCCGGATATCTTTTCAAGACCTTCTTCTCCACCTATCCCGTGAGTTCGAAAGCAGCGGAGTGTTTGTACATGAGTGCCTATTGTCATTATCTCATTTCGCCTCCGTACACACTCGACCAGGAAGACACGTATTCGGCTATTGATGAATTCCAGTATTTCATCCAGATGTTCCCGACCGATACGGCGAGGATCCACGAGTGCAATAAAATGGTGGACAAGCTGCACGATAAACTCGAGAAGAAAGCATATTTCAATGCGAAGATGTATTACGACATCGAAGATTACCAGGCCTGCATCACCGCGATGGATCAATTCATGAAGGATTATCCGGACACGCATTACGCCGAAGAGGTG
>DATJEX010000172.1:0-4565 GCA_035496135.1 Bacteroidia bacterium | reverse complement strand
GGATAGTTCACCCCTGTCATTGGTTAGCATGTTTTCCGAAGAAAGATAATAACCTGGGTAAACCTAAAGGGGGCTAGTGAAGAAAGCGCAGTGCAGCAAAATTCCTTCATCACTTGCCGCTTGGTAACCATTTTGAATTCTATCAATAAGCTCACGTTTCCATTCGTATTTCCGAAGTTCGCACTCTGCATTTCCGCACGGTCACCCCGAGTACTCGGGGGCGACCGGATTCGCAATTCGTTCCCCCTTGTATCTTTTGAATGGACCCACGTTATATCGATACACCAGAGAATTGAGAATGACCTCCGTGGCTGGAGCATCTTTCTGAAACACATTTCACTCATGCGAAAATTCATACTACTCATCACATTCGTGATCGGAACTTCTTTTGCCTCGGCGCAGCAGGATCCGCATTTTTCCCAATACATGTTCAATAAACTTTTCATGAATCCGGCCTACGCGGGGATCCGCCAGGCAGCCTGCTTCAGTTTTATCGGAAGACAGCAATGGGCAGGATTTGACGGTTCACCAAGAAGCGCAGTTCTTTCAGGTGACCTCGTTTTGCCGGAGGACTGGAGTGGAGGAGTGGGATTCACCGCGCTATATGATAAACTCGGATTCGAGGACAATGCGCAGTACACCGTTTCTTTCTCGCATCATTTCTACATTCCGCGCAATAAGAACAGAACCATCTTCGATATTCTTTCCGTCGGAATTGACGCAGGTGTATTCAGTAAACGCGTCGGGCCCGAAGGAAGTGAACAGTGGGTGGCCACAACGAACTGGATGAATGATCAATCCATTCCGGGGCTCCTTAAAAAATCGACTGCAGATTTTGGATTCGGCCTCTGGTACCAATCACGGAAAATGTTTCTGGGTGCTTCCAGTTCTCATCTTACCACACAACTCATCAATGAAGGCCCGCAAACACTTTCGAATAATGTCGCGCACGATCGTCAGTACCAGATGGCGAGACATTATTTTCTCACCGGCGGAATGGTGCTGAATCAATTACACACCTGGGAATTCCATCCTTCGTTCCTTATCAAATCAGATGCGACCATCACGAGTTTCGATCTTTCCTGTATCGCGCTTTACCAGCAGAAATTCTGGATGGGAGTGGAATATCGTGTACAGGACGCAATCATCCCGATGATCGGTTTTCAGAATCCGATGAGCAAAATAGGCCGCCCCGATTTTTTCGACGGTGGAATGAAGATCGGTTTCGCTTACGATTACACACTTTCCAATCTGAAGAATTACAACAGCGGCACATTCGAATTATTCGCGAATTATTGTGTGCCGATCGTTTACAAGACTACCCGTTGGGGCGACACGAGGATCTTTGATAAACCATGACCGAATTCTGACAAAGCGGGGCTGAGAGGTTCCGTTTTAACATTTAGAATCGCGCAGAAGATTTGTTCATTTCCTGTTCGCCGATTTAAACACTTCGGGGTTGAAAAAAGATTTGTTTTGTAAAAATGAATATCTATCTTAGCGCCTCGTGTAATAGTATTATGCGAACAAATTTATTGGCAAAACACCTGAAGAAAATGAAGAAAACCCTTACAATCATTGCGTTTGCTCTCGGTTCTTTCGCTGTTCACGCGCAGCAGGATCCTCAGTTTTCGCAGTTCATGTTCAACAAACTTTTCATGAATCCGGGTTATGCCGGAATGCGTCAGGCTCTTTGTGCTACGGCCATTTACCGTAACCAATGGAGCGGATTCGACGGAGCACCAAAGACCGGTGTTTTCTCAGCCGACATGTTTGTACAGCCTTTGCGTGGCGGATTAGGGATCAATATCATGACGGATAAACTCGGTTTCGAGAATAACATGGGCTATCGCCTCGATTATTCTTTCCACCTCAATATGGGTAATGCCGGAGTCCTTGGAATCGGAGTTGAACTCGGAGCGTTCTCCAAGCGTCTCGGGCCAACAGGTTCAGATCAGTGGATCGCTACCACCAACTGGACAGCAGATGCTTCTATTCCTCCGCAAATGAAGAAGACCGTATTTGATATGGGATTCGGTTTGTGGTATGCGCGTCAGAACATCTGGTTCGGAATTTCATCCACCCACTTGCCTGCAGGCGCTATTGATGATGGTACTACACAGATCACCAATACATCCAACAACTCTCCATTGGTACACAATCTCGTTTACCAGATGGCACGTCACTATTTTATCACTGGTGGCTACAACTGGGAATTGGGTGACTGGTCTGTCCGTCCTTCTTTTCTCGTGAAATCAGATGCTACCATCACTTCTTTCGACCTGAACGTTATTGCGATGTACAATCAGCGTTTCTGGGCAGGAGCTTCATATCGCTTCGAGGATGCGATTTGCCCGATGATCGGCTTCGCTATTCCGAACGCTAAGGCTACACCGAATGGAATGCCTGATGGAGGTCTTAAAGTCGGATTTGCTTATGATTATACTACGTCTAACCTCAAAAATTACAATAACGGGACATTCGAATTGTTCCTAAACTACTGTGTTCCAATCATTATCACACCAAAACGTCAGGGACACGGCGACGTTAGGATTTTCGATTAAAAAGGTTTTTGTAACCTTGACGCGTTATATGGCGTAAAAACGATTCTATGCCGTCAAAATCATCATACTCTTTCTGGTGTGATGATTTTTCAGCAATAGGAGGCAATACCGGAAACATTGCCTGCGTTCTAAGTAAATCAAACACCAGAGTTCATTACAAAAGGGAAACTAAAGGAGGCTAAAATGAAACGATTATTGTTCGTGGGCGTTGTCGCCGTAATGTTGCTATCATCCTGTGAACAGGATAACGGGCAGCTTATGGGCGTTCAGAATCGTCCGGCATGGTATCCGTTCGATCCTTATGGCATGTTGTACTGTCCAATGGGTAGCTACAATATGGGACCGAGCGATGAAGATATCCCGTATGCTCATACGACAAAGTCAAAAACCGTATCAGTTCAGGCGTTCTACATGGACCAGACGGAGATCTCGAATAACGAGTATCGCCAGTTTGTGTATTATGTACGCGATTCCCTGGCTCGTCGCCTTCTGGCAACGAACGGTTTTGATGAGCAGTATCTCATTCCTGACGGAGAATGGCAGGGTGATGATGATGCGCAACAGCCAACATATATCGCTGATGACCGTCCGCAGGATCCGTATGCTCCGCTCAACTGGCTTGAAAAAGTGCATTGGGACGCAACCGATCCTGAATACAAGGCGGCGCTGAACGATATGTACCTTCCGGCGGAAGAACGTTTCTGGCATCGCAAAGAGATCGATACACGTAAACTGATTTACGAATACTATCGTATCGACCTGCGCACAGCTGCACAGAAAACAAATCGTTACATTCCTAAAACAACCCCGAACCCATCAGAAGACGGACGCGTAATGCCGACGACCGATCGTGGAAATTACAACGTGACCTCACGTCGTGTTACCAAGAATGGTGTCGACCGCAGTGTATTCATTGTGAAAGACGTGATCAATGTTTATCCTGATACACTCGCCTGGGTTCATGACTTCTCGTATTCTTTCAACGAACCGATGACCAATATGTATTTCTGGCATCCATGTTATGATGATTATCCGGTTGTTGGTATTACTTGGAAACAGGCTCGTGCATTCTGCATCTGGAGAACTCAATTGTTGACAACATATGCGCAGGGAACAGGTCAGTTGGCGGTTAACGATTTCCGTCTGCCAACCGAATCGGAGTGGGAATATGGCGCACGCGGCGGATTGCAACTGTCTCCATTCCCTTGGGGTGGTCCTTACATCCGTAACGCACGTGGTTGCTTCCTCGGAAACTTTAAACCGATGCGCGGATCCTACATCGACGACGGAGGATTCCACACCGTAAAGATCTTCTCTTATAACCCGAATGACTGGGGATTCTATTGCATGGCTGGTAATGCTGCAGAGTGGACTTCATGTGCATTCGATGAGTCGGCATACGATTTCATGCATGATCTTAACCCGGATTATCAATATGAAACAACCGTTCAGGATGAGTCACCAGGAAGCACTGTACTTTGCCGCAAAGTAATTCGTGGCGGATCCTGGAAAGATGTTGGTTTCTATCTTCAGACAAGCTCGCGTACTTATGAATACCAGGACACTGCAAAGTGTTATGTCGGATTCCGTTGCGTAATGACCTTCCTCGGTCGTTCGAAGGATGATGATTTATAATCTCCCGTAATTTCACACCAAACAATAAATCAATCCTAACCAAACACAAACAAGTAGAACAATGAGCGGTAAAAATAGTCTCTTCGCCAGCAGAAAGTGGAAAGCATTCATGGCAAAACTGTACGGTTTCGGTGCTGCAGTCGTAATCGTAGGAGCGTTGTTTAAAATTCAGCACTGGACAGGTGCATCAGCGATGTTGATCGTGGGTCTCGGTACCGAGGCGGTCATCTTTGCGTTCTCAGCTTTTGAACCTATTCATGAGGATCTTGAC
Source organism: Bacteroidia bacterium (assembly GCA_035496135.1). Lineage (GTDB taxonomy): Bacteria > Bacteroidota > Bacteroidia > Palsa-965 > Palsa-965. Next base: position 95 of record DATJEX010000172.1, on the reverse strand, counting down.
TGGACGCTGGTTTATCCTGAATTAGCAGGAATGCCTGAAGAAGAAAAAGCCAAAGAACTGGAGCAGGCCGGAGACGACACTTCCCTTACACAGCA
>DATJEX010000171.1:0-3147 GCA_035496135.1 Bacteroidia bacterium | reverse complement strand
TAGGGGCATCCTTACGGTAGTCCGCCGCGGCGGACGTCCCCATCCATTTTCATTTTTGTATTATTCGTATTGTCCCATCGGGACATTCCTGTGTGAAGGCATGTGCGCGCAGACGAATTTTAATGTGATGCAGATTTTTGTTAGCCCCGATATGGCCGAGCTCCGTCGAAGGCCGTAGCGGGACGGGAGCTATTTTGAAACGCTGAAGTTCTTGCTCCAATTCAAATTTTCAATTTCCATAGATCGAATAATCGATCATGATATTTCCCGTGAGATCTGGAACATTCACTGAATTTCTTTTTCCGTCCGGGTAATGCTCCGCTTTGTCGAGCGACATGTAAAGTAATCCGATCATGTCATCTTTGTCTTTTTTTACGAGATCGGTGATCGTCTTCGCTGCGAATTTGATAATGGAAACCGAAGCTATGAAGGCGGGATTGCCCGCCGTTTTTAAAAGCGTAGCAAGATTCCCTGCGAAAGAAGAGAATTCTTTGTGCGAAAGAATATTCTGCACGAGTGCAGCCGTGTCGCGCGCATGCTTGTCGCTCTCGAGCACGAGGAATTGCCAGTCGAAATATTGCGGAACAGCCGGAGACTGGTACAGCGTGTAACCGGTGTCGCCGAAGGTGATGTAGGAATTGTCTTTGATGTTATCGACGGTGGAAAGAATTCTGTTCGCCACTACATCGGTGATCATGGTGCTGAGCAATTGATTCTTTTTCGATTCATCCGTTTCAGAAATATAATTCGTGACATCAGGAAGCTGCACCGATTCGTTGGAAATAAAACTGAGCAGTTTTACTTCAGCGAGATCTTTTCCGATGATGCCGAGAAAATTCTTTTTCTCTTTGTTGTCCGATACTTTAATGCGGTTGATGCGGAAGTAGAACATAAGTGTGATTTTGTTTCAAACATACTAAAAACGTGCTGAACGGTTTTAATCTGTTTCAGTAATCCGGCAAGAGCAACTACATTTATGGAATGAAAAAGATCTTCCTTTTTTCTTTCGTGCTGAGTACATTCATTCTGAAGGCGCAGCTCACGCCATTCTATTCCAAAACCCGCACGTACGACAGCATCATTGCCTGCTACAAACAATTCGATAAGAAAAGTCCGATGGCTTTGTTGAAAGAAGCAGGAACAACTGATATCGGAAAACCGCTTCATCTTTTCATTCTTTCGAAAGACCAGACGTTTGATGCGGTGAAGGCGAAGCAAAAAGGCAAGGCGATCCTTCTCATCAATAACGGAATTCATCCCGGAGAACCGGACGGAATTGACGCGTCGATCGAAATGGTGAATTATTATCTCACCAATCCCGATAGTCTTCCTGCGAATATTGTTATTCTCATTATCCCGGTTTACAATGTGGATGGTTGCCTGAACCGAAACAATACGAGCCGTGCGAATCAGAACGGTCCGGAGGAATATGGTTTCCGCGGCAATGCGAAGAATCTCGACCTGAATCGTGATTTCATCAAGTGTGATGCGGAGAATACAAAGTCGCTGGAAAAAATATTCGCCGAATGGAATCCGGATGTTTTTGTGGATACGCATGTTTCGGATGGAGCCGATTATCAATACACGATGACGCTGATATCGACATCATCAAAACTTCAGCATACACTCGGAACTTACATGAAGGAGGATATGACTCCATCGCTTTATAAAATGATGAGCTCGATCAATGATGAGATGTGTCCGTATGTGGATGAGATCGGGAATTTTCCGGACGACAAAGGGATTTCTGCGTTCCTGGAAACGCCGCGATTTTCTACCGGTTATGCCGGGCTCAGAAACTGCATTGGTTATGTCACCGAAACACATATGCTGAAAAATTACAATCAGCGCGTTTGGTCAACTTATCACCTGCTGCAGTTTTTTATCATCAAAACTTCGGCGGACGCGAAAAAAATAATCAAGCTGCACAAATCGGCTGACGATTGGGTTGCAAAGCAGTCGTTGTTTGATTTCAATCTCGTATTGGACACGAGCCTGTGGACCGAAATTGATTTCAAAGGTTACGAAGCAAAATACAGGAAGTCGGATCTTTCCGCTCAATCCGTGATGTATTATGATGAGACTTCTCCATTTAAAAGGAAGATCAGGTATTATTCTGATTTCATTCCTTCCACAGTGGTGACTGTGCCATCGTGCTATATCATTCCGCAGGTGTGGAGTGAGGTGATCGCGCGATTGAAGATAAACGGGGTGAAGATGTCTGAACTGAAAAAAGACACCATGTTGTATGTGAGTTGTTACTATATCACCGATTATCACACCGGGAATTCTCCTTATGAATCGCACTACGTTCATTCCGGTGTCGCGGTTAAAACCGATCACCAGGATATTCAGTATTACCAGGGCGATTATGTGGTGAAGATGGACCAGGCTTTGAATGCGTATATCGCCACTGTTCTCGAACCGCAAAGTAACGACAGTTATTTCTGCTGGAATTTCTTCGACGGAATTCTCCAGCAGAAAGAATGGTTCAGCGATTATGTTTTTGAAACGAAGGCAGACAGTTTGCTCAAAGTAGATGCTTCACTTAAATCAGGATTCGATCTGAAAATGAAAACGGATACAGCATTCGCAAATGATCACTGGCAGCAGCTGTCGTACATTTACCGGAATTCGGCTTATCTTGAAAAGACATTCGATCGTTATCCAGTCACGAGATTGGATACGCCGGTGAAACTTCCTCTCGAATAATTCTCATGTCTCACGTCTCTAAGAAATACAACATCCGCGTCTATGCACTCGTTACGCACGAAGAAAAAATTCTCGTGACCGATGAATTCCGTTTCGGGATGCGCATGACCAAATTTCCCGGCGGCGGACACGAGTGGGGGGAAGGTCTTGCCGAAACTGTTGTTCGTGAATGTAGAGAAGAGTTAGGGCAACAACCTGTTTCGATCGAACATTTTTACACCACCGATTTTTTTGTGCAGGCGGCATTTCGTGAAGGAGAACAACTGATCAGCATTTATTACAAAGTAGTTCTGCCGCATCCGGAAAAAATTTCAGCGAAAGAAATTCCATTTGATTTTGAAAAAGAAGAAGAAGGAGCGCAGATCTTCCGATGGATACGATTGACAGATCTGAAGGAAGATGATTTTACTTTTCCGATCGATAAGTTCGTCGTGA
>DATJEX010000170.1:0-5036 GCA_035496135.1 Bacteroidia bacterium | reverse complement strand
AGCGACCATTCTCCCGGAAAATCAGTTTGAATTTTCTCCTGTGAGAATGCCGGAACAGGAAAAACAGTGAAAGCGGTTCCCGGAATGCCGCTTGCGCCCATTGGTATTACCAGCGAATCAATGTCTGTGATGATCTGCGGTTTTTCGTTGGCAAACCATCCATATTTTTTCAGCACGACACCGCTCGGCAGCAACAGGTATGCATTGTTGGGTGCCGGCCCGAAATTGCGCCAGTATTCATTCGCGCATCCATCTATCAGAACGGGTGTCTGCGGATTATAGATTGAGCTGAAAAGCCTGGCTTCCTGTTTCCGCTGAACGAAATATTCTTCCTGGTGAATCAGGACACTGTCATGGTAATTTTCCGTAGTGGTAAAAACGCCATTATAATATGGGCTCCAGTCCGGAGTAACCGGGTGTGCTTCCTCCGTATAAACGACAATGAAATTTACCTGCGCTCCGAATTGAGCGACCAGGTCGGGAAGCACCTGCGTCATTCCTCTCCTGGAAACCGGACACGAATAGGAAGACGCTATCAGCATCACCGGTTTGCCATCATCGAGGACGTTGCTGAGCGTAACGGCAACATAGCCGGTGTCGAACAATGTGAAATCAGGAACGGTATCGCCTACCTGGAATCCGCTCGACACAAATTCACTCGTGCTGTCGATATAAGTAGCAACGGAATCAATGATCGCAGAGTCGATCGGGAGAACAGGCGAATTGATGGAGTGTGATAGAAGAGATTGCGCGCTGGCTTCGGTGCAGGCGAACGAAAAGAGGAAGCAAAAAAAGATTCTGAATAAAGTCATCCGGAATAGATGGGTGAAGATACCCACTTATTCCACAAACTTTTCGTTCGCTTTTTGCGCGATCAGCAACCGGCCGCTATTTTATCGACCCGGCGGCCATGACGGCCTCCTTCGAATTCCGTGGAAAAAAATGTATCGATGCATTTTTCCGCTTCTTCGGTGGTGATGAAACGGGCGGGCAGAGAAAGTATGTTCGCGTCGTTGTGCGCGCGCGCCAACTGGGCCACTTCGTGATTCCAGCACACGGCCGCACGTATTCCTTTGTGTTTATTCGCCGCCATGGAAATCCCATTGGCACTTCCACAGATCAGGATGCCGAAATCGGCTTTTTTTCCTTCCACATCATTTGCCACCGGGTGTGCAAAATCCGGGTAATCGACACTATCTTCGGTATAGGTTCCGTGATCTTTCACTTCATGCCCCTGCCGTTGCAGGTAATCGATCAGCGTTTTCTTCAATTGATATCCTGCGTGATCGGCTCCAATGACAAGCTTGAGTTTTTTCATGGGTAATTCGGTTTATACAAAGGTACATCGTCCGCAGCGAGACGCTTTTCGGACCGCCTCATATTACCAAACTATTTTGAACATTGATACTTTATGATGATAAAAAGCGGGGTTGGAAATGAATGTTTTAGGAAACCCGTTTTCAACATCGCATGTGTTCAGAACCTGTTTGGACTGTTATTAAAAAGTACAAAAGAATACTTGCAGATCCGGTTCGCCGTTTCTCTTAGCATAATTCAGACATCAAATGATCCCTGTGAAAAAATACATAGCGGGAAGAAACAAACAGATTCCTCACGACCTTTGTAGTAAGAAAGGATCAACAATGGCTGTTCAAACCCGAAATCAACAACTTGTTCAAAAGCCCGCGTTATTCCATCTGTTCAGTACGTTATAAAATATAACCCTGTTGAAATCCTCCGGCTAAGATGGAAAAACTGTTGACAGGAAATAAAGCGTAGATTTTTTTGAACCGTTTCAACAGTATAATAGATACAATAGATTTTAAAATAAAAGATAAAATGAATAGTATATCAGAAGTTGAAGAAAAAAGAAATGTTCCAGTCCTGGATCCTGGAATAAATTTGTTCGAGGAAATAGAAAAACTAAAAAAGAAAAAAAATGCTGTATTGCTGGCCCATTATTACCAGGAGAATGACATCCAGGACGTCGCAGATTTCATTGGCGACAGTCTCGGCCTGGCACAGCAGGCGGAAAAAACAACGGCGGACATCATCGTTTTCGCCGGTGTTCACTTCATGGCCGAAACCGCGAAGATCCTCAATCCGACAAAAAAAGTTCTGCTGCCCGACATGCGCGCCGGTTGTTCGCTCGCCGATTCCTGTCCGCCCGATAAATTCGCCGCGTTCAAAGCGCAACATCCCGGTCACATCGTGATCACCTACGTGAATTGTTCGGCGGAAATAAAAGCGCTGAGTGATATCATCTGCACATCGAGCAATGCGGAACAGATCGTGAACAGTTTGCCGAAGGAACAGAAAATTATTTTCGCGCCGGATAAAAATCTCGGTGCTTACATCTCGAAAAAAACAGGAAGAGAAATGGTGTTGTGGAACGGATCGTGCATGGTGCACGAGATCTTTTCACTCGAGAAGATCAGCATTCTCAAAGCGAAACACCCGAATGCGAAATTCATCGCGCATCCCGAATGTGAAGAACCATTGCTGAAGATCGCGGATTTCATTGGCTCTACAACCGCGCTGCTGAACTTCACGAAGAAAGATCCGGCCAAAGAATTCATCGTGGCGACCGAATCCGGGATCCTGCACCAGATGGAGAAATCATCACCCGGAAAAATATTTATTCCCGCCCCGCCGAACAATAATTGCGCGTGTAATGATTGTCCTCATATGAAACTTAATACCCTCGAAAAACTGTATATTTGTTTAAGGGACGAAAAGCCGGAAATCATAATGGAAAAAGCGTTGATAGAGGCCGCGGCTAAGCCCATTAGAAGAATGCTTGATATCTCCGCGAAACTTGGTTTGTAATCCATGAGATCACTATCTGTTTTACTGTTGTTTGTATTTCTGCTTGCGGGAAAACTTTCCTTTTCGCAGAATGGAACAGAACCGGTGAATCCGAATGGATACAATAAGTTCTATTATGATAACGGGAAACTTTCCAGCGAAGGAATGATGCGCGATGGAAAACCGGATGGATACTGGAAAACGTATTATGAGAATGGTAAAATAAAATCGGAAGGGAACAGAAAAGATTTCCAGCTCGACAGTACATGGAAATTCTACACCGACAAAGGAAAATTACAATTCGAATACACGTACGCCAATGGAAAAAAGAATGGTCCGTTGCGCACGTATGACGAGCAGGGACGACTGATCCTCGAGGAGACTTTCATCAACAACATGAAACAGGGACCGGAGAAAACGTTTTATACGAGCGGAAAACTCAATAAGGAAACTCCATTCAAGGAAGGACACGAAGACGGAATCGCGTATGAGTACGATACCAGCGGAACGATCATCACCATCACCGAATGGCGTGCGGGATTTGTGAAGAGCACCGAACGGATCAACAGGAGAGATGTGAATGGACAGAAGCAGGGAACGTGGAAAGAATTCTATCCGAATGGAAAGGTGAAGACCGAATGTCCGTACACGAATGACAAGAAGAATGGTTATTACAAAGAGTACAATGAATTCGGAAATCTCACCAATGTAACGAAATGGGTGGACGGCGTGATGGTGAAGAATCCGCCGGAGCTGGCGAAAATAGAAACGCGCACCACTTATTATTCCAACGGAAGAATTCACGAAGTAGGAAATTACAAAGACAGTATTCCGGAAGGCGTGTTCCGCATCTATGACACCACGGGCGTGATCACTGCTGCAGAAGTTTATGCGGACGGAATACTTGTGGGCGAAGGCGTGTACGACGCGAAAGGACAGCAGCAGGGACACTGGAAAGAATATTATGAGGAAACGGGCGATCTGAAAGGTGAAGGCGATTACAAGGACGGTGTACGCATCGGCGACTGGAAATTCTATTACGCCGACGGAAAAACAGATCAGCTTGGAAAATATGATAACAAGGGAAGGCCTGTTGGCGTGTGGAAGTGGTATTATGATACCGGCCAGGAATTACGCGAAGAAACGTATACAGACGGATTAAGGAACGGAACGCTCACGGAATATGACGAGAGCGGAAACATCATTACGCAGGGAGAATATGTGGATGGATTGCAGGAGGGGCATTGGTTTTTCCAGATCGACGATTACCGCGAAGAAGGAGATTATGTTACGGGAGAAAGAACGGGCGTTTGGAAACACACCTACATTCCGGGAGGACAACAGCGCTTCGAAGGGAATTATACCAATGGCCAGCCCGATGGAAAATTCACCTACTGGTATGACAATGGCCGTGTGTGGCAGGAAGGAAAATATGTTTACGGAAGAAAAGACGGCGACTGGAAATATTTTGACGAGGATGGATTGATGACGCTTACCATCACCTACAAAGATGGCGTGGAAGTGAAATTCGACGGCGTGAAAGTGAAATTCGAAGAGCCGAAGACCGACGGTCCGCAAACAACAGCTCCCAATAACTGATACGTACTGAAGTGAAAAAAGAACAGCCGCAAACTTCAGTGAGCGATCTTGAAGAGGAGATCGAAAAACTCCGCGGGCAGCTGGCGACACAGATCAAGCTCAATGAAACGAACATGGGGCTCGAGAAGGTGCTTAACGCTGTAAGCGCCGCGGTCTATCACATCGACCTGCGGAAAGAAGAAGGAGAGCGCATCACGTTCGTGAGCAGCAGCCTGGAGCAGATCTTCGGAATGCCGAAGGAAAAATTCCTGACGGACAAAAAAGCGTTCATCCCGTATTATCATCCCGAAGACCTCGAAAGGATCCGTGCAACTTCGGCCGAACTCGAAAAAGAAAAAGCGCCAAAAACATATTATTACCGCTATCGTCACCCGAAAAACAACGAATACATCTGGGTGGAAGAAACCGTTACGCCTTCCGTTGATGATAAAGGAAATCTCGTCGAGATCTTTGGTGTTGCAAGAAATGTAACGGAACGCAAACAGTACGAAGAAAAGCTGCTCGAAAGCCGCGAGAGTTACAAAGCTCTTGTTGACCAGAGCCCGGACGGGATCATTGTCGCCGGATTCGATCAGCGCATCATTTTCGCGAATAACGCCGTGCTCGAAATTTCCGGTATCAAGTCGCTT
>DATJEX010000169.1:0-3453 GCA_035496135.1 Bacteroidia bacterium | reverse complement strand
GAATTGCCGCGTCCGCAACATGCGTTGCCTGTTTCACATTAGCACATCATTAATCAGCACATTCTCACATTCCATAATCCCGCTCCACTTTCGCAATTCTCAACTTAAACGTCGCATACCATTTCTCTCTTCCCATTTTCTGTGCGACCATATGTTCTGAATTTTGTTTCCAGTTTTTGATCGACTCCAGGTCTTTCCAGTAGGAAACAGTAATTCCCATTTCTTCTCTCACCGATTCTATTCCAAGAAATCCGGGTTGCGTCTTTGCCAGTTCTTCCATTCGTTCGGCCATTGCTGAATAACCATTATCACCTTCTGTTCTGTACGTAGAGAAGATCACAGCATAATAGGGTGGAGGAGGAGTTTGTGCGAGCATAGAAATTACGATTTGAGTTGACAATTTACGATTTAGTAAAACGTAATGGTTACTTTAGTTTTTCAAAACAAAATGTCATGGCAAAAACAGACTGGAATTCCGCGTTCCAACCATTGCTGAAAAAATACAAAGGCAAACCGCATCCGCTGGAGTACAAAAATCTTTACCAACTCGTCGTGATGGTTGTGCTTTCAGCGCAGGACTCCGACAAGCACATCAATTCTCTTGCTCCCGATCTCTTCAAAGCATTTCCGGATATGAAAGCACTGGCAAGAGCGGATGCCGAAGCGTTGTTTCCTTTCATCAGCAAAGTGCGCAACTTCGGAAATAAAACGAAATGGCTCATGGCCATCGCGCAGCAATTGAAAGAGGATAAAAATATTCCGAAAACGATGGACGAGCTCACCGCGCTTCCGGGTATCGGAAGAAAATCGGCGAATGTGATCATGCGTGGTGTTGGTGTAAAAGCAGAAGGAGTGATCGTCGATCTTCACGTCCTGCGTGTTGCTCCGCGCATCGGAATTGCGACAGGAACGGATCCGAAGAAAATTGAAAAACAGATCATGGATGTGATCTCCGAAAAGGACTGGGGCGAGATCGGAATGGCTATTTCTTTTTTAGGAAGAGAAACATGCCGTCCAACGAATCCGAATTGCGGAGAATGTGTGATGAATAAAAGTTGTACATACTTTAAGAAGAACGGATGAAAACGACCGGCTATCTGCATTTGCTGTTGCTTTCAATTGGAATTCTTTTTTTCAAAAGCGGGTCAGCGCAATCATCCTGGCTGATGGCGAAAGGATTTGCGAATGGTCACGATAATGAAGTGTACGGCGGCGCGAGGGATACGGCAGGAAATATTTTTGAAGTTGGATTTCTCCAGTATGATATGGATTTTGATACGGTGCATGTCGTGACGGCCGGATCAGCCTCAGGATTCATCGTGAAGATGGATACAGCTTGTAATGTTTTATGGGCGGATGGAATGAGAAATAATTCTTCCGTTTTCATTTACGGCATCTGCACCGATCAGGCAGGCAATGCTTATGTCGCCGGTAGTTTTTCCGGAAGCGGTTTTATTTTCGGGAACGATACACTCAATTCATCAGGCTTCACGGATATGTTCGTTGCAAAATACGATCCTGCCGGTAATGAATTATGGGCAAGAAAAGCCGGCGGCAATTCTACCGACCAGGGTTATGCCATCACGGCCGATCCTTCAGGAAATGTTTATGTCACTGGAATTTTTCAGAGTAATGTTGCGCAGTTCGGAAATCTGTCGCTGAATAATTCAGGTGGATATGATGTTTATCTCGCGAAATATGATGCCAATGGAAATGAGGTTTGGATAAGAAAAAGTGGAGGAACACGTTACGATTGGGCCACAGGTGTCGCGGCAGATGAAGTTGGAGATGTTTATCTCGGTGGATATTTCAACAGCAGGAAATTCATTTGCGGAAACGATACTATTGTTTCACCAGATACAGCTTTTTACGAAGCATTCATCGCGAAGTATGATACCGCTGGAAATTGCAACAGGATTACCGGAATTCCCGGACCGAGTGATGTGCTCGCTCTGGCATTGATGGCAGATCCTTCGGGTAATGCGGTTTATACAACAGGATATTTTTATGGATCTGCTTTTTCCATCGGTACGTACAGTTTCACCGGATCAGGAGGAGAGGAAGCTTTGTTGCTTAAAATGGATTCATCGTTGTCGCTTGTTTGGGCGAAAGCAGCGGGCGGAACGGCAAACGCCGTCGGGCGTGCGGTGGCGCTGAACAAAAATGGAGATCTCTGCTGGTCCGGCGGATTTGGAACAGTTACTCCGGGAACTGTTGTCATCGGATCCGATACGTTCAGTATGCCGGCTTCAAGCAGTGATCCTGCTTTCATTTCGCTATGGAAACCTGACGGAACGAATCTTTGCACGGATGATCTCAGAACAGGAGGAGATGATGTGGTGGCCCTTATTCCCGATAAATTCAGTTCCGCACTTTATTTCGCGAGCGACGCTTCGTTGACGAGCCCGATGGTCGTTGCGTCTGATACGTTACAGGGCCTTGGCGAATTTCCTTTCATCGCAAAATGGTTATGTCCGGATGAATTGATCGGTATTCCGTCTCTGTCTTCGACCCATGAATTGTTCACCTGTTATCCTGTTCCCGCAGAAGAAGAACTTCACGTCCGTCTCAATGCAGGTGAACCACAGCAGGGAAGAATAATTCTCAGAAATATTTTGGGTGAAACCGTTTTCATTTATGAATTCGGAAATTCAGAAGTGGAGTTGGCGATTCCGGTGAACGATCTGCCACCGGGAATATATTTCTGTGCATTGGAAAGATCAGGCGTGCAGGTCGCTAGCGAAGAAGTTGCCGTGATCCATGATTGAATCATTCGTAATACAGGAATACCGGCTTGAATCGGAAGCACATCATAAAAAAACACATCCTGGTCTTCCGGGATGAGTAGCGTGGAGATTACCGGAGTCGAACCGGTGACCTTCCCGCACGACGTGCGGGACGCTCTATTTCTGCGAATGGATAAGGGTTTCAATATAAGCCCTTCTCTTTTTCGATTTAATCTCAACTTCCCTTTTCATGGCTTCGCTTCTTGAAGGTAATATTTCCGAAAACACGAGTTTCCAAGGAATCCCGTTTTTTGTGCTAGGTGTGCGTCCTGCATTGTGACTGGCCAGCCTGTTTTCAATATTCTCTGTTTGACCAACATAATATCTATCGCGCGACATTGAATAAAGAATGTAAACGTAGTACTTCATAAAATACTCATTTTGTTCTTATAAGATAAGTAGTGTGGAGATTACCGGAGTCGAACCGGTGACCTTTTGCATGCCATGCAAACGCTCTAGCCAGCTGAGCTAAACCCCCATAAAGAATCAAGAACCAAGATGTAAGACGAGAAGCGGGCGTCTTGACTCTTGGTTCTTGATTCTTTAAGCAGTACCCCCGTCGTGACTCGAACCTGCCTACCGGCAGGCAGGCACGAAACCGTCGGTTTAGAAAAGTACCCCCGTCGTGACTCGAACACGAAACCGTCGGTTTAGAAAACCGATGCTC
>DATJEX010000168.1:0-29272 GCA_035496135.1 Bacteroidia bacterium | reverse complement strand
ATGTTTCCATAAACGCTTCCGGAAGAAACGATCCTGCCATTCATGTCATAGACATTGATGAGAGATACATTTCCTTTGAAAGTGATGGTGAGCGCATCATTCGCCGGAACCGGGTAAGCTTTCACTTCAGCAGCATTGTTTGCTTCAGCGATGCCTGTTGCCGATGTGCTCAGCAGGTATGTTGCGCTGGTGATCACGCCCTGGTCCTGGTAATCGGTGAGTTCGCAAACTGGGAATCCTGCGCCATTCGCCCAATGATCATAAAGACGGTTGGAGTCGAGCTGATCGAAGAAATCAGGTGCCCAGTTGCCGAAAGCGTAAATATCAACCGTGTCTGCTTCTACACGAAGAATGTTCTGGCGAATGCAGGCGAGTGTATTCATAGAAGGAGTGGTGATCGTTCCCCATCCATCGTTCACGCTTGTTTTCTTCACCCAGATATGGATCCGGAAAGAATCGACAGTAAAGCCGATGCCGGGATCCTGGCCGTAATACATCTGTACTAATGCAGTTGCCGTATCCGTGAACGCTGTATTGTAAGTAGAAGGGAATGTGAGGAATGTTTCAGAATTATTAAAAGGGATCGCCATGTTGCCTGTTCCGAATGGATCAGCTGCTTCTCCCCAGATCTCGAGCATGGAAGCCGAATTCTTGAGGTAAGTGACATTGGCTGCGTTTCCGCTTCCGTTCACCGCCGCGAGATTCGACATTGGGAATGAACTTCCAAGCGGAGTGAATTGAGGCAAGGTAAAAGTAATAGTGTCGTGGCGCTGATCATTCAGTGCCGAATAATCCCAGGCCTGGCTGGTTCCGGCAGATCCGAGTGTCACCGTTGGTGTCGTGTCGTTCGCCTGGATCGCTACCGTGTAGATCGGTGCCACATCAGCAGATGTAACAGTGATCTGGGCAAACGCTGATACGCAGATCGCTACTGCAACAGAAGAGAGTAAAGTTTTTTTCATTTTATCGGGTTTTATCCGCCACATTCAAGTGAAAGCGGGCTTTGGTTTTACGAGTGGTAAAATTAGCGAAAAGAGGACACGCCCCGGATGAAAATTGAAATAATCTGCCGTGTTCAAAGAGAAAAACATTCGCAAGAAGCTGAGACCTGAGCTGCGATCTCATGTCTCACGTCCCTTGTCCCGGGTCTCAGTAGATCGCGGGCCATTGCTGCGGATCCACTTCGTGCATCACGTTGTAGACCGCATCGTAAATATCTTCCGTGGATGGTTTGGAGAAATAATCTCCGTCGGAACCATAAGCAGGACGATGTTCTTTCGCCGCGAGTGTGACAGGAGCGGAATCGAGATATTGATACGCTTTCTGTTCCTCGATGATATGTTGGAGAATATATGCGCTCGCTCCTCCCGGAACATCTTCGTCCACCACGATCAAGCGGTTGGTCTTCTTCACCGATTCCACGATCCGGTGATGGATGTCGAACGGAAGAAGGGTCTGCACGTCGATGATCTCGACAGAAATATTCGCTTCCTGTAATTGTTTCGCTGCATCCATCGCGAGGCGGAGCGTAGAGCCATAACTCACGAGTGTGATGTCTTTTCCTTCGAGGATAATTTCCGGAACGCCAAGCGGTGAAGTGAATTCTCCCCAGTTGGTGGGCGTTTTTTCTTTCAGGCGATAACCGTTCAACGGTTCGATCACGAGTGCAGGTTCATCACCTTTCAATAATGTGTTGTAGAATCCCGCAGCGACCGTCATGTTACGCGGAACGCACACGTACATGCCGCGCACAGCGTGAATGATCATTCCCATTGGTGAACCGGAATGCCACACACCTTCGAGACGATGTCCGCGTGTGCGGATGATCACCGGCGCTTTTTGTCCGCCGATCGTTCTCCATTGTACGGTCGAGAGATCATCACTCATGATCTGCAACGCATACAGAAGGTAATCGAGATATTGAATTTCCGCGATCGGGCGGAGTCCGCGCATAGCCATTCCGATCGCCTGGCCAACGATGGTTGCTTCGCGGATGCCGGTGTCGAACACACGGAGAATTCCGTATTTCTTCTGCAGTCCTTCGAGTCCCTGGTTCACGCCGCCGATGTACCCGGAATCTTCGCCGAAAATGCAAACCTCCGGATAACGCGAGAGGATCGAATCAAAATTATCACGCAGCACTTCGCGTCCGTCACAGAATTTTTCTTCAGCAGAATACGAAGGAAGCTGAACAGGAACATTCATCGCTGTTCCGCTGTAGAGAAGCGAACTGTATCGTTCGTTGTTTTTTGTGTTGTATGCGTTCAGCCAGTTGATGAGCGCTGTGCGTGAAGCGGTATTTTCTTTTTTCGCGAAACGCAACGCTGTTCTGATAGCAGCGGTAATGTCGCGGCGGACAGGATCCATTGCCGATGAAAGTCCGTTGCGTACTTTCTCAATGAACGGTTTGTTGGCACTTTCATTCGCCAGTGCATCGAGCAACGCCAGCGCTTCTTTCAATTCTGATTTGATCGGGGAGAGATAGTTATCCCACGCGGCACGGCGTTCGTTCTTTACTTTTTCTTTCGCCGTTTTCTCGATCTCGTCAAGTTCTGCATTTGTTGCAAGCCCGGCCGATTCGATCCACTCACGGAATTTTTTGATGCAATCGAAATCCTGTTCCCACTGCAGGCGCTCGGGAGTTTTGTAACGCTCGTGTGAACCGGAAGTGGAATGTCCCTGCGGCTGATTCACTTCTTCCACGTGAACAAGAACAGGAACATGTTCTTCGCGGCAGATCTTTGCTGCCTTCTCATAGGTTTCCACGAGATGCGGATAATTCCAGCCTTTTGTCTTCAGGATCTGGAATCCGCGATGAGATTCGGTGCGTTGAAAACCGGAGAGCGCATCGGAAATACTTTCTTTCGTGGTCTGATATTTTTTAGGAACGGAAATTCCATAGCCATCATCCCAAACGGAGATCAGCATGGGGATCTGCATGACACCAGCGGCATTCACCGTTTCCCAGAACAATCCTTCCGAAGTGGACGCATCACCGATGGTTCCGAATGCAATTTCATTTCCGTTATTGGAGAATCCAGCGAATTTCGCGTTATGTAATTCAGTACTGAGGCGATAATGTTTCGACGCAAGTGCAAGTCCGAGCAATCGCGGCATCTGTGAACCGGTCGGAGAAATATCGGAAGATGAATTCTTGATCTTCGTGAGATCCTTCCAGCTTCCGTCTTCATTCAGGCTTCTCGTCGCGAAATGCCCGTTCATCTGTCTTCCCGCCGAAGAAGGTTCAGCGTTCACATCGGTATGCGCGTACAGTTGCGCGAACCATTCCTGCACGGTGAGATTTCCGGTCGCGAGCATGAAGGTTTGATCTCGATAATAACCGGAACGGAAATCGCCTTCACGGAAAACTTTCGCCATCGCCACCTGCGCGACTTCTTTTCCATCTCCGAAAATTCCGAATTTGGCTTTGCCCGTGAGTACTTCTTTTCTTCCGGTGAGACTTGCTTCACGGCTTTCGACCACGATCAGGTAATCCTGCAATACAAGTTTTCGGAATTCCTCCGCTTTCTCTTTCGAAACGGAGAATGTTTGTTCAGCAACTTTCGTCATAGGGAAGTGTGAGCTAGGTTCGTTCAAGGGCCGGGTTCAGTTCCCTTGAACCTTGGCTTTAAAATTACTAAAAAGGATACGCAATTCCATTGGTGCGCGCAGATAATTCCGGTATCGCTAATTCGTATATTCGATAGCTCAAATCCAACTCATTACCATGAAAATATTCCTTCCGGCCGTAACGATCAGCCTGCTTGCGTTACTTTCTTCCTGTGGAAACAATGGAGATAAAACTCCTGCGGATTCGATGAAGAAAGATTCGGTGACGACCACACAGGTTCCTTTTCTCGAAGACCTGCTGAAGATCAAGGATGAAAAAGAACTCATTGCTCAATTCGGCGCTGGTAATGTGAAGACGGATACGATGTGGGGACCCGAAGGAGATTTCGGTTTCGCGACGTATGTGAATAAAGGAACGCCTGATGAATTGCAGATCACCTGGAAAGATTCGGCGACAAGAAGTGGAATTGAAGGAATTTCAGTTTATGCTTACTTCGGAAATGACAAGCGGAGTTTCGGAAGTAAATGGAGATCGAAAACAGGAATTCATCTTGGCATGTCGACCGATTCACTCGCGATACTGAACGGGCATTCCTTCATGTTCAGTGGTGTTGGCTGGGATTACGGCGGAGGAATAACGGATTGGGAAAAAGGAAAGTTCGAGGGCATAAAGTTGGGAATTCAGCTCGATGCTGATTACGATGCGCAGCCCAATGACAAAGACATCGAAAATGTAAGCGGCGACCAGGATGTTTCGAGTGAGAATCCTTCGGTGAAAGCGGTCGCGATGAAAGTGGTGGCTATTTCAGTTTATCCCTGACACATTTTTTTGCAAAAGAAAAGGGGCCCGAAAGCCCCTTTATTATTTGTGATCGATCAGCTTAGTGATGATCCGCCGGTTTGGCTGAATCATTCATTGGAGCTGTCGTGGTTGTCGTTGTTCCGGACGATGAATTTGAATTCGTGTCTTTGCAATGATCTTTGTCCATGGTGCAATTTCCATTGGCATCCATGCATTTGTCGTCTTTGCAGCAAGCACCATTTCCATCGCAGCATTGTTCTGTTTTTCCCCAACGATCTGTTCCGGAAATGCTGAATGCAAAACTTCCCAGTGCAGTAAAGCCGAGTGCAATGACCACTAATCCTACGAGTGGTAAATACCAGCCTTTTGGATAATACTGGTGGTTGCCTTCTGTGTTGTCATGATCGTGGTCTTCAGAGTGACCGTTGCTTTCGTGATTTGCCATGATTGTCAGGTTAAAGATTACGGTGCAATAATACCAATAAAGTCTGAAATATGGAAGACGGGCGCCGGATGACGGAAGTGGGAGGACGGATGACGGATTTCAGAAGCCGAAGGCGTATTCGCGATTCCGCGGTTCGCCTGTCCTGAGCTTGCCGATGGATAGTTTCGGGATTTGTTCGCAGTTCGTACACCCCGAAAGAGCTATGGAATGGACTATAAAAAGTGAAGGCCGGAGCTGCGAAATCCGGCCTTCTGCACACCAATTGCACGAAACAGAACCTCTCTGGTTTTTACCTGACCTAACCTTTAAGAGGCGTGTTCAGGAATAAGACGCAGGAATAGGTGATTTGTTACGTCCCGTTGTCTCCTTTTTTGGAAATTTAACAGTGAACTGTTTTTTCATCATTCTCCAATGAGAATCTGCAAGTCGTAATGTTTGTTAATGCGTTGCCTGCTATTTCAAGAAATTAGGTGCAAAATGTTTCTGCATCCACTTTCATTTGTAATTTAAACGCTCTAAAAAACAGATCAGAAATTATGGAGTTCAAATCAGACGTTGAAGCAGTAGATTTTTTCCGCGAGAAATACAAAGCACTTCGTGCAGAGATCGCTAAAGTGATCGTTGGCCAGGATGATGTGGTAAAAGATGTCCTCATTTCTATTTTCAGTAATGGTCATTGTCTCCTCGTCGGTGTGCCCGGCCTTGCGAAAACGCTGCTCGTGAATACACTGGCCGAATCGCTCGGACTTTCCTACAACAGGATCCAGTTCACACCCGATCTGATGCCATCTGATATCATCGGAACAGAAATTCTCGACGAAAGCCGCCAATTCAAATTTGTGAAAGGTCCCCTGTTCGCGAATATCATTCTCGCCGATGAGATCAATCGTACTCCACCGAAAACACAATCGGCATTGCTCGAAGCGATGCAGGAAAGATCGGTGACCGCTGCAGGAAAACGTTATGTATTGGACAAACCATTTTTCGTTCTCGCGACACAGAATCCGATCGAACAGGAAGGAACGTATCCATTGCCGGAAGCACAGCTCGACCGATTCATGTTCAACGTAACGCTGGATTATCCGTCATACGAAGAAGAGATACTCGTCGTGAAGAATACAACCTCTGATAAAAAAGTGAAGTTGAATAAAGTGATCGGTGCAGAAGATATTCTCACCCTGCAGGATCTGGTGCGTCGTGTGCCTGTTCCGGATAACGTGCTGGAATACGCGGTGAAACTCGCAACGAAAACCCGTCCGAATACGCCAGCTGCAACAGCTGATGTGAATCGCCTGCTCGCATGGGGCGCAGGTCCGCGCGCATCGCAGTATCTTGTTCTCGGTGCGAAATGTCACGCGGTCATCGCAGGAAAATATTCGCCCGACATTGAAGATGTAAGAGCAGTTTCAGCAGCGATCCTCCGTCACAGAATCGTACGCAACTACAAAGCGGAAGCAGAAGGAGTGGGAGTGGAGTCTATTATTAAGGGGCTGTTGTAGTTCTAATGAATTTTTTCTTTCGCAAGAATGTTTGCTCTTTCAAAGAAATAGTAGGCAGTAGGCGGTAAGCAGTAAGCAGTAGGCAGTAGGCGGTAAGCAGGCAAAGATTTCCTAACAGGATTTCATTTTAGCAGAGACAATTTTCAATTTCAATTGAATGTATCAAGGTCACCGGTCGGCGGGAGGCGGGGGAGTTTATCCTAATGGAAATTCATAATAGCAGAAATGGTTTTCAATTTCAATTGAATGTATCAAGGTCACCGGTCGGCGGTAAGCAGTAAGCAGTAAGCGGGAGAAATCTGCTGCGGGATTATTTGTTCCAACCGACATGAAGATTCACTTCGTATTTTTTGATTTCCTCTGTGACGCCATAATATTTGCCATCCAGGAAGTAGTCTCCAAAGCAATCAAATCCAAGAAGGTGTTGTTTGCCTGAACCATCTGCAAAAGTATAAACGGTTCTGATGTCGAAGGAATAGGTGCTTGTATCACTTTTGATCCTTTCGTGAGCGGTCAGAAATTCCTTCAGGTCGTGATCTTCTCCAAAAGAAATTGAAATCACAGTGTCAGGATTTGCAATAACCGCTTGAGCACTCAGTGCCGTATATGTTTCTTTCATGCAGCTCACTTCGGATCTCTTCCAGTTTTTATCAGGAGTGATCTGTGCTGGAGAGGCGAAGGCACTTAACAGAAATGCGAAGACCAGAGGAAGTGCTTTCATTTGAAAATAATGTACCTGATAAGATTATCAGACTGCTTACTGCCTTCTGCCTACTAATTCGCTGCGTGTTCCCAGGCGTACGTTTTCTCCGTCGTGTTGTAACGCAGCGTACTTGTTCCTGTTTTGTAAGCGATGTTCACTTCAGGATATTGCAGCATGAATCTGCGCGCTACCCACATCGCGCCGATCGTTGGCATTTTATCTGTCGGGCAGGAGAGATTGAGTGTTGTTCCCGATTTTCCTGCCATGAGCGGAGTTTTGTTCACCACTTTACTCGTGCTCAGATTTTTTCCGTCGGCTGAATAATAATAAGCACATTCCGGGCCATACCAGATATTTCCGGAAGCATCCGTATCGCAGAATTCCCAAACAGTAATGCTTTTGTCATCATTCACCTTCGTGAATTTTCTCCAGCCGCCAGGTGCGGAAATATTCGCTTTGGTAACGGATTGATTGGAACTGTAAAGTGCGCGGCCCATCGCAGCAACCGTAAGCGTGTCGAATTTCTTTTTGTCGGAAACGGTCACTGCTTTTTTAGCATCAACAATGTAATAAGCAGCACCTGCTTTGAATCCTGTTTCCGCATCCAGTGTTCCCACCACAACTTTCCAGTTCTTTTTGTCCGGAATACAGATGAAATCTTTGTCCGAACCAAGGTGATCAAAAGTTGCCACAGCCTGGTATGCGCTGTCGTATTGCAGGAACCACATCGCCTGGTCTTCATTCTTCTGAAAAGTTTTGACGTCGAAACCGGTTGGAAGTCCGAATTGCGCGGACACAGTTCTTCCAGTGAAAGCAAGGAAAACCAGTAAAACAGTGCGGATGTAGTGTTGTTTCATGCGTTAAGTCAACCGGAGTGGGGCAAATAGTGTGCCGTATTGACTTGTCAAATATAGAAAAAGGGAAGGTGAAAGTGAGAGTGAAGGGGATTTTACCTTTCACAAACCCCCTCTCACCTTCACTTTTACATTCACTTCCGCCTAATTCGCGGGATCAACAACATCTACCCACTGACCGGTTGAACGCGCATTGATCGTATTGTCGTACATCGCCGAAGCACTGAAGCCCGGCAGATAATAATGTCCGACATAAGCTGCGTTCAGAACGATCTTATATGTCTTCGTTTTCTGCGGAGAAATGTAGAAGAACGTATTCACACGATCATCACGCACATCCTGGTAATCGAAATAATCGCTCGAGATGCCATCATCACCTTCCATCATGCGTTCGTTGCGGATCTCCCAACCAGACGGGAAAATTTCCGTCAGTGCCATCTCGCGGTATTCGCCGCGGTCTCCCGGATTGTAAATGCTCACCGTCGCCACAAAATCAGTTCCCTGTTCGATCTTCGTCACGTCGATCGGATTTCCATTGAGCGTGGTGAACGAAACATCCATGTCCATGTTGTTGTGCGATGCTGTTTCTTGTCCTGCTTCAGGAATTCCGGAAAGGATCATGCGCACGAACAAAGTATTCGCTCCGTTGTTCTTGATGGAAACTTTTCCTGCTTTCGTGGTGCTGATGTTCATGTCGGTCTGCGAAATGGCCTTCGACGATTTCACTGTCTTCGTCTTTCCGTCGATCGTGTAATCGTACGTCACGCCTTTCGTTGTTTTATCGCCGATGGAATATTTGCTCATCGCGACGAGACAGTAAGCGGTTGTCTGCGTGCTCATCCAGTAGTTGTCGTATTTGTTCAGCGATTCGGAAATCGATTTTGCGATCGCCGCGCCCTGTGAACGATATGTTCCGCCAATGAGACTCAGCGTTTCGAGGATCATCGCTTCATCACGATCCGAACTTCCATAAGTGAAATTCATCATCGTGTATTTGTCCACGTCTGTCGACAAACCACTGATGAGTGCTTTCGCCACATCGGTCTGACCCGCGAGTTGATAAGCTGCTGCCAGTCTCCATTTCGCGGCGACAGAAAGTGTTTTGATCTCTTTCAGCCTGTTCATCGCACCAAGTTCCGGAGCTTTCGCCAGCGCGAGCGTGTACAAACGATACGCCTGCATGAGATCATCATTCGCGTAATAATATTTATCGTAACGCGGTGTCCAGTTGATCGCGATCTGTTTCTGCCAGGTTTTCCAGTTGTCGAGCAGTGAAGATGGAACAGTGTAACCTTTCGCCTGCGCTTCGAGGAGAAAATCCCCGGCGTAATTGCTTCCCCATTCACTCGGTTCCGATTCGCCCGGCCAGTAACTCAATCCACCCGAAGGTGTCGCGAATTTTTTCAAACGATCGATCGCTGCTTTGATGTTGAGCTGAATTCTGCTCTTCACCAGGTCTGTCAGATCCATCACATCGTCGAGGAACAATTGCGGGAAAACAGAAGAAGTGGTTTGCTCCACACATCCGTAAGGATATTCCAGGAGATAATTCAAACGCTGACCGAAATTGATCGGCGGAATGGAACTTACTTCAAGTGTTCCTGTATTCGTTCCGAGAATTCCAACCGGCGTGTAATCTGAAGTCCATGTTTGTCCGGGATCCACGATCGCATTGATGGCATTTGTCGCGAGCGGATTTGGATTGCGGACATCCAGTTCCATGGAATATTCGGCACGCTCTGTTCCGCTCGTAGCAACGATCTTCACCGTTCCCACACCAACAGCATCCGCCACTTTCAATTTGAAATCAACGATGTTGTCGCCAACCTCGGTGAACGTTGTTGTTTTTGTTCCGCCATCGGTGAGCGTGAACAGATTGTTCACTGTAACCGTGATCGATGCTTTCTTGATGTTTTTCTCCATCGCGAAAACATCGACAGGAAGATCCACCGATTCACCGGGACCAAGAACACGCGGCAGTGTTCCGAGGATCATCAATGGTTTTTTCACCGGAACAGTTTTCTCCGCGTTGCCATACGCATTATCCTGTCCTGCGATCACCATCACGCGGACAGATCCGACATACTGCGGCATCATGAACGTCTGCGTTTGTTTCTCGCCGGCTTTCAGTTCGAACGGCCCCATGTATTTCACCATCGGTTTGAAACGGTTCGCTTTGTTTCCTCCACGGTCTGTTTCACTTCCATCACCACCGATTCCCAACACATGCTGGAGATCCGCACCATATGCGCCCATCACGAGATCGTACATGTCCCATGTTTTCACACCGAGTGCTTCACGCGCATAAAAATTATTCCAGGGATCCGGAGTTTCGAACCTGGTGAGATCAAGCAATCCTTCGTCAACGATCGCCAATGTGTACGTCATTGCTTTTCCGTCTTTCTCCGAAACAGTGACGCTCGCATTTTCTTCCGGTCGCCACGAAACAGGAGTAACGATCTGCGGATTCAAATGTGTGGTCGGATCATCCACCACGATCGGGATCACGCCATACAAGCGTATCGGTGCGTCGTTCGCTACCTGTCCGTGCGGTTGCACGAGTGTAACGCTCACGTACACGTTAGGCGCCATGTCGGAAGTGACTTTGACCTGGTATGGAATATTTCCTTTTTTATCCGTCTCCGCCCAGAACGCATCAATTGTTTTTGAACCATTCTCGATCGTGATCAATGCACGGCCCTGTCCGGGTGAAGGAATATTCAGGTTGATCGTTTCACCAACTTCATATTTTGTTTTGTCCGATGTGAATTGAAGCAAACTCGCGACATCATTATTTTTTGTTCCGCTTCCCTGCCAGTAAGGCCAGTCGAACCACGCGAGAGATCCGGTAGAATGCCCGCTTGTTTCATCGGTCACACGGATGAGATAACGCCCATAATCTTCATTCGCCACTTTCAGGTTGAAACTTCCGAAACCATTTTTCGTGCTGATCTCTCTTTCCATGTAAGGAGCATAGTAACTGCTGCTCACATAATTCGCGAGATTGTCATAACCGGAACTCCACCACCATCTCCAATCGACTTTCCACACCTTCACCGTAATCTTATCACGTGAAATTGGTTTACCGTCTTTGTCGACAGAAGCAACACGAACGCTCCAGTCTTTTCCGGTCTCGAGCATTCCGCCCCATTCATCTCCTTTCGGAACAAGAATCCCGACATAGGAATCGTAAGGAGAATAATCGGTGGTGAAATGATCTTCGCTGAATGCGCCGCCTTCTTCAAATACTCTTGTGTTGAAAGAAGCTTTCAGTTTTCCGGGCGCATCATCAGCTGCGAGCTCGGGCGAAAATTCTGCGTTGCCATCGGCGTCAAGTGTTCCGTCGAAAATTGTTCTGCTGTCGGTGTTGAAATTGGAAGCAGGATCATCGAACACATAATTCTCATAACCTTTGAAAGTGGTGGTGGTCGAATACAAACTCGCATCAACGGTCGCGCGCAGATCTTTCGCTTTCGCACCCGTAAGCCAGTTGGAATGCAGTTTTATTTTCTGCTGATCTTTCGTCAATGACAATGCACCGAAATCAAGCGCGATCTTCAATCGATTCGGCATGATGGTTTCGATCTTGATGTTCTTCGTGAAAACCGCTCCGCCCACTTTCACTCTCGCGGTCCAGTTCCCGGTCGGGGCATCCACATCGGTGGTTGTCGTGAAATTGTAGAACCCATTTACCGAAGTGGATTTCACGATATGCGAAACCTGTTGTCCGCGTGCGTTGATGAGATCGAACGTGACAGGATGAGTTGCCGGAAGAACTCCTTCTTTGTCTTCGAGAATGAAACCTAAGAACAAAGTATCGCCGGGCCGCCATACACCGCGTTCCCCGTAAATGAATCCTTTCAAACCTTTCTGCACTTCCACACCATCCACATCGAAAGCGGAAACGGTGAGTGAAGAACCTTCATCAAGTTTCAGGTAACCGCGCTGCGTTCCGTTCTTTGCTACGAGCAGGAACGGCTTTTTCTTTTTGAGATCGGCTTTCGCAAGACCATCCGCATCGGTGGTGAGAGATGCGAGTGATTGCTGCTGGTAATCGAGCACTTCAAGTTGTGCGCCGCTTACCGGAGTGGTGGTCAGCAGATCGTTCACCGCGAAGATCATGCTTCCGTCATTTCCTTTTTTCGCGATGAGCCCGAGATCGGATGCGAGAATATTCCTGCTGATCGTCTTTCCGTAATAATAAGCAGGTGAACAGGGGTCATCATTATCACCATCATAATAGTAATCTTCGTAATCATCATAATATTCTCCGCCGTAATATCCATAACCATTTCCGTAATCCTCATCATCGTCCGCTAACTGGTCATCGGAATTGTCATCCGCAACGGTTGCATTCGTTGTATCGTTCGGACAATTGTACACCGCGTAATTCTTTTTGAAACCAATGCTCACACGATAGATCGCGCCGGGTTCTGCTTTGATGAGATCGCCAAGGTCGAGTGAATACGAACACCATTTCCCGTAATCCGCTTTGTTCTTGATCGCGAGATCGATCTTTTTCTTTATCACCGTTTTTCCCACGCGATAGAGTTGATTGCTTCCGTCGAGATCGTTCACCTGGAGATACTGCGGGATATTATTCTCGTAAATACGAATGATCTTCACATCAACCGCTTTCAGGCTCACTGCTTCGAACGGGAACAGCATTCCTTTTCCGCTGTTCGGAAGAATGATCCCTTTGCCAACGAGGCGGACAGATGGTTTGAGTTCTTCAAATGAAAGGATCTGGGTGAATGCGTTCGGTAATGGATAACCGAGCAGATTTTTCACGCCGGTGTTGACCGTGATCGTGTGATCGCCGCTCAGCACTTCATCGGGATAAACCTTGATGTCATTGTCCTCGACCGTAAAACGTAATCCTTCTTCATCCTTGATCGTGACGAGTCCGTCGAGATTCTGTTTTTCCTGCAGCGGATCGGAGAATTCCACGACCACGCATTGTTCCTGTCCCTGCTCCACGCGCACATCGGTCACGACAAAATCTTTCAGTGAAGGAATGGTGATGTCTTTCGAATCTTTTTTGTCGACGCCGAGCGGTTTTCCATCCCAACTCACCGTGATCTTTCCCGCCTTATCACCGCGACTGATACTGTCGATCACGAAATGATGCGTCACATGATCGCCGTCGTGCGTCCACTTCACTTTCATTTTTGTATTGCCCGATTGTGTGGCAGTCAACACACGTTCCACAATGGAATCGTCCGCCGCATCCGCAGTGGAAAGAATTCCTTCCATCTGCTGCCACTTCATTGTTTTTCTATCCGTCGTTTTCATCGCGCCGAGATCCACTTCGATCCCCTGGCGCATCGTATGAAAATTGAATTTCAATGTTTGGAGATTTGACGGCAGATCGGTGATGAGTTTGCCCAGGTCGAATTCCACATTGTAGTTCTGGTCCGACGGCATGCGTTTATCGGGACGGAATTCCAACGTTCGCGTGTCGATCCAATAGGTCTTCCCGGAAATATCCGGATCGAACGTGAAATAATTCTCATCGGTTGGTTTGTCCAATGTGATGGGACCGGTGTAATCATTCGCCAGCGTAACGCGGATGTACGATTCGTTGGAGATGATACCGGAAGTGAAAGCGGAAACATAGGCTCCGAAGGCCGGATCCACTTTGGTCATTTCTACTGCCGAATTACTCTTCGGTGAAATGAAGGGAATGATCACCATGGTGATGACCACCACGGATGCAATTGCTAATAAGAGTCGCCTGGACATGGTTGGTTGGATTTGATAGAACGAAACTATGGCAATCCATGAACATAGAAGGGGTACTGCGGGTCCTTTTTATCAAGTGTTGTACAAAAGCTGACAAGTGTCGGCCAAAGAAGGAGTAAGCAGTAAGGAGTAGGCAGTAAGCAGCAATGAAGTACAGGCAAGCTGACTTCATTGTGGGGTAAGCAGCAATGAAGTACAGGCAAGCTGACTTCATTGCGGGGTAAGCAGAAGGGAGAAGGCAGTAAGTAGAAGGCAGTGAGCAGTACGCGGAAGGTTCTATATCACAGTGATCGGTATAATGAAAGGTAGGATACAGCAGCTTTTCGCCATGAAAACTGTCCAGCCCACATAATCGAACGATCCACTTTTCCGGGATCTGCGCCGAAGGATCTCATTCCATTCAGAAAGACTTGGTTCATCTCACCCGGATCGAAATCTGTCCAGTAATAAGCTTCTTTTCCGCCAACTTCCGGAAGGCTCGTGAGATCGGACAGGAAAACAGGTTTGCCGAGACTCATGGCTTCGACAACCGGTAAACCGAATCCTTCCGTTAACGAAGGAAACACAAATGCTTTGCAGTTTTTATACAACCAATATTTTGTGCGTTCATCAATTGTTCCGACAAGATGAAAGCGGCCATTCACTCCGGCCTTTTTTGCAAGATCGATCAATTCGTTCGCATGAGCGGAAGAATTATTTCCGGCGATAACGAGATGAAGTTCTTTATTGTGTTTGAGTAAAGGAATTAGTGTTGCAAAATTTTTCTTCGGAGAAACAATGCCAATGGAAAAAATGAATTCCTGAAAATTGATGAACGAAGGTTTAGGTACTTCGGAAAATGTTTTCAGCGAATTTCCGTTGTGGATCACGTGAACCGGTTTGTTCTTCAGATCAAGATTTTTCCTGGCAATGCTTTCCGTGAATTTTGAAATGACGGTGATGGCACTTGCCCGATCCACTTTCTGCTGAAGCATTTTCAGTTTGTTCTGCTGTTTTGCTCCTGCATATTTTTCGAGAAAATTCAGATCGTGAATGGTGAGAAGGAGTTTTGTTTTCTTATCGGTCGGGAGATAATGTGATCCCTGGTGAAGACAATGCCACACATCATATTCCGAACCTTTCAGTTTGAAAAGTTTGTGAAGCGAAGAATGTTCTTTGTAGTGAAATTTATTTCCGAAAATATTTTTCTTATCGCCCGGAAGATAAAATGTCAATTCGGGTTCCGCTGGATCGATCAGCTGAAACTGTTCCCCGAGATGCAGGCAGAATTGCCCGAGTCCGCTGTACGGATCCTTCAGTTTCTCCATTTCGAGCAGAACTTTTCTCATCGCGTCCGAAGTTCGGAAGGATAGAGGAAGAATGGAAATATTATTTCGGTAAAATGGAGGGTGTCCTGCTTAGGCATTTCTTAATCTGCGCTGCCATCAATGTACGATCACCACCTGTTTTCTTCCGAGTTCTTTTCCGTTCTGCGTAACACGCACGATGTAATTTCCACCAGTCCAGTTTTCGATCTGCACCTGCGTTCTGTCGCCCGTCACATCTTCTGAATCAATGAGTTTTCCATCGAGATCAAAAATTTCAAGATGTACCGGATCACTTTGTGAAGCACCGGGCCATTCCACTGTCAGATCATGGAAAGCCGGATTCGGATAAGCGATGATCTCTGCTTGAGCCGCAGGCAATTCTGTTACGCCCTGCAGCACCGTCGACACGCCGGTTGCAAAAGCATATTGACCGGGAGCAAGTGAATCGACCGTCACGTAACCATATTTTGAAGTGGCCTGTGATCCGAAAATGAATTTCGTGTAGTGTGGCCATTCGCGCCAGTCATCGGCAGCATCTCGCCGGTATAAAAGAATGATGCTGTCTCCGTTCGTAATGGTGAGATCATTGTCGAGCCAGAATCCACCACCTGATGTTCCGGTCACACGGCCATCGTAATTCATTTTGGCTTTGATGTGGTACGTCGCAGGAAAAATTCCATCCACGTTCCAGTAACGCTGCACCGACAATCGGTAATTATTCGGGTTGTTCCTGATCGAATCGGGTTTCACAAAATTGTGTTCGATGCGGATGAATAATGAGTCGGAAAGGGAATCGACCGTCAATGTCATCTTCGCCTGTGTTAAGGTGTACGTTCCATTCGCCGTGATCGTTTTCATCTGGTCGGCTTCCGCATCGCTGATAAGATCGTGCATGTCGACCGCTGTCATCACCGGGTTGAACGGAAGCGTGACGGTGAAACTGGTGTATTGCCCGCTGATGTATTGTCGGGATTTTGTTTCCTGCCAGTTCGCATCGAGGAAGGAGAATTCGATCGGTACGTTTGTGAAATAATTAGGTGCGCCGAATAATTTCTGGCGAACGTAAACAGTCACATCGTAATTCGGTCCGTTGGGAACAACAACTGTTGAATCGATCGAGAAATGGGGCCAGCCCGGATGGAAGATCCAGTCGTTGAAAAAATCATTCACACAACTCAATCCGCTCGAAGTAACAAGCGCGTCGCGGAATTCGTAACTGCTCACATCGGTGTCGTGGTACTGGGTGAGATAGTAATGAAGCGAAGAGAAGAACAGGGAATCTCCCATGTATCCGCGCAATGTGTGTGCGAGATCGGCTCCGCGCAGGTACACATGATCGCCATACACGTACTGGTGCGAGATCTGATTTTCCGTTTGAAATCCTCCTTCGCGGTGATGAACATACTGCACCATGTCGGAGTGATTGGACAGAATTCCAGCGTCATAAGCGGCACGTCCGTACACGCCTTCGGTAAAAATATGTTCGGAATAACTCGCCCATCCTTCGTTCAACCACATATCACTTTCTGTGCGGCATGTTGTTGGATCGCCGAACCAGTGATGGGAAAGTTCGTGTGCCATGATGTCTGCTTCGTAAGTAACAGTTCCGTTAGCGCATATTTTGGGATACGCGATATTGGTAGCATGTTCCATCGCTCCATTGCTGAATGGAACAAGCACATAACCAACATGCGACCAGCGATAAGGCCCGTACCTGTTCTCGAAAATGTCAAGCGCATTCTGCAAATGAATACAGGACGCTTTGAAATTCGTAGTGTCTGCCGCGAGCGCAGTAAGTGTGATGGGATAGGTTCCATAAATTCCGGTGTGCGACCAATTCACTTGTGTATAATTCGCTACGGCAACACAAGCGAGATAGGTGACGATACGTTCCTGGATGTCCCATGTTCTCCAGCGAACGCCATTCCCATCAGTGGTGTCGGCGCCGAGAATTCCATTGCAGTACGAGATCTTTCCGCCATTCGTTCCAATGACAAAGGTGTACGTGGAGCGTTCAACGAAATTATCGAAGCAGGGAAACCAGGCACGGCCGAAATTCACGGGACTGGTTTGAAATCCGACACCGAGATTGAAAGCATAACCGCCGCTGTAATAAAATCCGCCCCAGCCGCTCGGATCCATTTGCGGTTTGCCGTGATAGTAAACGATGAGATCGGAAGTGTCACCGATGTTCATTGGAGAAATGAAGTTCACGCGGAGCAGTGTGTCGGTATAAGATGAAGTAAGCTGTGCATTGTTCATCACGATCGAGTCGATGTGCATGTGCAGCAGATCGAGATCGATGTAATTCTGGTTGTTGATGAGTGGCGTGAAATGAATGGTTGTGTTTCCGCGGATCGTGTCGGTGCTGAAATCGATGATGGAAAGTTTGATGGTGTAATGGAGAATGTCGAATGTGTCGCTGCGGGAATTCATCGCCTGTGTTTGCGACGGAGCCCAGCGGTCGGTGGAGAAAAAAGGATTTGTATGACCTGTCGCGCGTCCTGCTCCTTCCGTTGTCCCGCTCATCGGTCCGGGACAACCGTCGCAAGCTGCACCTGAAGAAACCGTAGACCCGGCTGGCGACGAAGAAACCGCTGTTTGTGTTTGGGAATACAGAATGCCAAATGGAAGAAGAGCAAGAAGAGCAATGATTTTTTTCATTGGGAAAAGTTGGAACATAAATATAAGAATTCAGCCACAGATTTCACAGATTACACGGATTAGTTCGCTGGAAGCCACGAAAGGAAATTTGAGGAACTGAAGTGTTATCTCTTAGCCGCGATGGGCGGGAGTCCGCCGCGGCGGACCGACCAGACAGCGCGAGCGAAGTGAATTTGAAGTGATGCTGGTACGCTCCTGAAAATCGGCATGATCAGTTTTTTCTTTCCGAAACATACCCGATCCCGCAGAAATCATAAAGCGTCGGATCGATGAGAAAGGTCTGCTGATCGGTGTTGTTGATGATCCTGACCGCGTCGTGATTTTTCCAGAAAGGGCTGCTGAAGGCATGATGAATATTGAATCCGAAACAATGGATCTCGGTGATGTGGATTTCCGCACGGCACCTGTTATAAATTCCATAGTGTTTGAATACGCCGTTGCATTGCGCGGCGAAAAGTGCGGCATAGCCAACGCAATTGGTTTCTCCGCCACTGATCAAAGATGCTGCATCCATTTTGCAGGAA
Source organism: Bacteroidia bacterium (assembly GCA_035496135.1). Classification (GTDB taxonomy): domain Bacteria; phylum Bacteroidota; class Bacteroidia; order Palsa-965; family Palsa-965. Next base: position 11,159 of record DATJEX010000168.1, on the reverse strand, counting down.
GATGTGGTGAAGGAAAGAAGTGCAGAAGTGCTGTCGAGACAACGATCGATGATCTGCCTGACCAATTTGTTGTCAACGGAAGGCTCACGGGCAAGGATATGACTATTGTCTCCGCGATCTCCAACGAGCGAGTACGAGAAGCAGGTACGATAGATCGGAGCGCGGAACAGAAACAGGAGCAGGCAGAAGAGAAAGAGATTCAAAAATCTTCTTCTCCATTTGGGGATACGCCGGTAAAATGAAATGAATCGCTTCAAGGATGAAAGATCGTGAAACTCCGAGAATCTGTTTGCATCAGTAATCTGTAGTTTCCGTAATGATCTGTAATCGTTCCCTTTTCACGCTTTCGCTTTTTTCTTCCCTGCCGAATTGTACATCGCTTCCCGCTGTGTTTTTACATCCGCGTCGTTGATGTATTCGTCGTACGTCATCATCTTGTCGAGGATTCCGTTCGGTGTGAGCTCGATGATGCGGTTCGCGACGGTCTGTGTCAATTCGTGGTCATGCGAAGTGAAAAGCACGATCCCTTTGAAATCGCGCATGGAATTGTTGATCGTGGTGATCGATTCGAGATCGAGGTGGTTCGTTGGTTCGTCGAAGATGATGCAATTCGCTCCGTTGAGCATCATGCGCGACAACATGCAGCGGACTTTTTCTCCACCCGAAAGCACGCTTACTTTTTTCAGTGTTTCTTCGCCGGAGAAAAGCATTTTTCCGAGAAACCCGCGGATGAATGTTTCGTCCTTGTCTTTGGAGAACTGACGGAGCCAGTCGACGAGGTTATCATCGCCCGAGAAAAATTTCGCGTTGTCATTCGGCAGGTAAGCGGTCTGAATGGTTTGTCCCCATTCGATTTTTCCGCTGTCTGCTGTTTCTTCTCCGACGAGACAATTGAAAAGTTTGGTGATGGCGAGATGATCTTTTGCGAGGAAGGCGATCTTGTCTCCTTTTTTCAGGCGGAAGGAAACGTTCGAGAATAATTTTTCTCCTTCCACGTTCATCGCAAGATTTTCGACGTTAAGGATCTGGTCTCCGGGTTCACGGTCCATTCTGAAAATGATCGCCGGATATTTTCTGTTACTCGCGGGCATCTCGTCGATGTTGAGTTTCTCGAGTAATTTTTTACGCGAAGTCGCTTGTCGTGATTTGGAAGCATTGGCAGAAAAACGTGCAATGAAATCGATGAGCTCTTTGCGTTTGTCTTCCGTCTTTTTATTCTGATCCGCTTTCTGTCGATTGGCCAATTGCGAAGCCTGGTACCAGAAGGAATAGTTTCCGGTGTAGAGCGATATTTTTTTGAAATCAATGTCGCACACATGCGTACACACGGAGTCGAGAAAGTGACGGTCGTGCGAAACAACAAGGACGATATTCTTGTATTCGGCGAGAAAATCTTCCAGCCAGGAAATGGTTTCCACGTCAAGATCGTTCGTCGGCTCATCGAGGAGAAGAATGTCCGGATTTCCGAACAACGCTTGTGCAAGAAGCACGCGCACTTTTTCTTTTCCGCTCAGTTCACTCATGAATTTCTGGTGGAGATCTTCCTTGATACCAAGTTTGCTCAACAGGTCAGAAGCTTCACTTTCTGCATTCCAGCCGTTCATATCGGCAAATTCCGCTTCGAGTTCCGATGCTTTGAGTCCGTCTGCTTCGGTGAAATCCGGTTTGGCATACAGCGCATCTTTTTCCATCATCACTTTATGCAGCTTCTTGTTGCCCATGATCACCGTCTGCAGAACAAGGCACTGATCGAACGCGAAGTGGTTCTGCGAGAGAACGGACATGCGTTGACCCGGAGTGATACTCACACTTCCTTTCGTGGGTTCAATTTCACCCGAAAGGATCTTCATGAACGTGGATTTTCCCGCGCCGTTCGCACCGATGATTCCGTAACAATTGCCGGGTGTGAATTTGAGTTCTACTTCATCGAAGAGAACGCGTTTGCCGTACTGAAGTGTGAGATTGTTTACCGTGATCATCCGTCTGATTTTTAAGGACGACAAAGGTACGCACGAAATGAACTATTTTTACTCTGTGAGATCCCAGGTCATTATACTGTTGCTGTTGTTCCCTTTATTGGTGAATGCGCAGAAACATGGCCGGAAAAACAATAAGGTTGCCAAACAGGATACGACCGGTTATGCTGCTAAAGCTGATTCCCTTTTGTTGCTTGGGATGGATTACGCGTCACGCGCCATTTCACTGCAGGAAGATTCGTTGTTCGATGTGGCATTGAACTATTACCACGAAGCGCTGGATTACGACAGCACAGTGTGTGATACCTGGAACAATATCGGAACCGTTTATTCGCAGAGGAAGGAGGACCGGATGGCTTTGTATTATTTTGAACGTGCCGTGCGGGTCAAGCCGCATTATGTTGCGGGATGGTATAATATCGCCGTGAGTTACTACAGCCTGGAGATCCCTGATTCGGTGTTTTATTATTCGCGTGTGTGTATCGGAATGGATTCTACTTACGTGAAGGCCTATCAATTGATCGGGCTTGAATACTATAAGATCGGGAAAAAGAAACAGGCGATCGAGTGGCTGAATAGATCGGCGCAAGTGGATCCAAAGAATGTTTTCACCTGGTCAACGCTTTCGCAATATGATTACGAGGTCGGCGACACGATGGGTTCGGTAGAAGCCACGGCACACTGGGCGGAACTCGAACCGAATGATTTCACCAAATGGGATAAACTCGCGATGTTCTACAAAGTGCATCACGATCAGCAGAAGTTCGATTACTACACGCGGCGGGCACAGGAAGCGAGGAAGAATCGTGACCTGTATTACGGTCATTAATAAAGATCCGCCCGCCTGCCAAAGAATTTTGTTCGTCGGGGAGGCAGTTCGTTTCCTACGCCACTTTCCACTCTTTATGATCACGCCCGTACTTCACCGGAAAGTCAGTAGTTCAAACTTGACTACTTTCGCGTCATGAAGTCAATCTTTACCCCTTTAAAGGCCGGAATAGTGTTGATGTGGTCATTCGCATCTTTCACGTTATTTGCTCAGCATCACAAACAGAATGTGGATTCAATAGCAATGCGCGACTCGGTCCGGGATTTTCTGTACCAGGGAACTCTGTTCTCTATGAATGCCCTGCAATCGAAATATGAATCCGAAAGAGCGACAAGTATTGAAGTGAAGCATCAGAAATCCGTGGAAGCTCAGAATCTTTTTTACCAGGCGCGGATCAGTTACCGGAAGGTGATAAAACTCGACAGTAATAATTACACGGCGTGGTCGAATATCGGCACAACTTATCTGTTGGAGGGTCTTCCGAAAGAAGCGAAATATTGTTTCAGGCAAGCGGTTCAGATCAATCCGGGATATTCTCCTGCCTGGTTCAATCTCGGAAAAGTTTATTCGGAAGGATCCGGAAATGACTCCGCCGAATTGGCCTTCAGCATGGCGATCAGAAATGACTCAGGATACACGCAGGCGTACCAGGAATGGAGCAATTTGATCATGAAGAGTAAGAAGGATACAGCGCGTGCATTGAGCTTGCTAAGAATATCGGCAGTGCACACACCGCAATCTGAAGTTCCATGGGTGAATATGTCTGAAATATTTTTTCAATCGGGCGATTCCGTTTCAGGTCTCCACGCACTCGAACATGCGGCTGCGATTTATCCGGGAGATGTCGATCGTTTGAAACTACTCGTTGATTATTACGGGCGGCACAATGATGAGAAGAAAAAGAATTATTACTCAGCGATACTTGCTGTTGAATTGAAGAAGCTGGAGGTCCCGAAAGACGAACATCCCGAGCAATAGTCTTCACGGGTGATAAAAGTGCTCATTGGGTACTAACTACGAACCAAATCCGAAAGTACGAATCACTAAACTGCGAAATGAAAAACCGCGACCTTCAGAGCGGTTCGCGGTTCGTACTTTCGGATTTGGTTCGTAGTTAGTACGCTAAGCTGCTTTCCAGTCGAAATAATGAAACTCCTTCGCTTTATCCACGAAGACATGATAGAGTTTCTCGTTCAACTCGGGATTCGAATGCTGTTTGCGGAAAAGATCCACTATGAGTTCGGCAGTTTCTAACTGCGGAATAGAATTGCTGGAGAGGATGCATCGCTTGATGCGTTCGTAGGCCTCAAATACTGTACGTTCCATCTTGGTTGATTTTAAGTTGTTCAATTTCTTTCTTCACAGGCATGTCCTGAGCTTGTCGAAGGATCGGGAGGCGATTGATCCTGCTTCGTTTATAGTTATTCATAGAACGTGCCAACAGTGTGCAGAAGTATTAATTTCGCTGTGATGAATGATAAGTGGTCGCTTCATTTATGTAAATGGCAATTCGCATTCATGTGCATTTTCCTTTTTACCTATGGAAAAAGCCAGTCTGCCGCTAAAGGATTTCACGCACTTTCCAAACCCGAAAAGCACTGGGTGATGATGCACCCGTTCATCGCGAAGAAAGCATATCGAATTACTGAATACGCACGGAAAGTGGCCGATTCACTGCAGAAAGCCGGAGTGTTCACGGACGGAAACGGCGGACAACTCGATGCTTTCCGTCACGCTTTCTGGATGGCTTCGCTCGTGCAGAAAATTTCTCCGCGTAAGGCGCGCAAACTCGGGCAGGCGCATGAAAAAGGAAATTACCTCGACTGGAAAAATGGAAAGCAGGAAGAAGGTTCGCGATCCGATTCGCTGATGTGTGATATGGATCTGAAAAATAATGAAAGCGGAATTGCTTTAGGAAAACTGGATCGGTATGTCAAACCGAATGCGAATGTTTTGATGAGCGAAGTGATAGCGGAGATTCAGAAAGGAAACCTGGTGATGATGAAAAAAGATGAGTCCGGAAATTTCTACGGCTGCGACGGGAACATGATCGACCTGGCGAAATACGATGGAAAGTGGTACGTCCCGAAATGTGAGGTGAAGAGTAATGATGCGGTGAAACGCCGGTAGCTTTTGTACGAACTACGAAACGGGCGAATTACGAACTTGTAAGCTCGAAAAATACCAACGTATCCTCTGTGGGAGTTCATGAAGATTTACACATTCGTATTTAGCATATTCGCTCATTTCGTAGTTCGTACAAAAGAATTTACTCCAGTTAAATAAATCACTTTCCTTTTCTTGACGGGAATAGCATTCTCACGACCGACATCTTTCTTTCACCGCTCCGGAAAACACCGTGATGTGCGTTGCGTACATCTTCGATGGAGTAGAACGCGTTCGGCTGAAGTGTTTCAATTAAGTTGATCACCTCTTTCAGATTTTTCCGCTGCACAATGGAGAAGATCATTTTCACCGGGCCATTCGCGCCTTGTGCATCAACGACCGTAATTCCGTGATTCGCTTTTTTCAAACCCACGATCAGGTTTTCACTCAGCTGGTTGGTGATGATGCGGATGACCTGCATGCCGAGTGCGAGCCGTTCTTCGATACGCATGCCCACATACGTGCCCGTGGCGAATCCGCCCGCCCATGCGAAGTAGCAGGCGATATTGTCGGCGCGGTTCATGACTTGTTTCATCGCCACGAGCCAGATGAGCACTTCGAAAAATCCGATGATGGGAACGATGTTGCGGAAACCTTTATGGATGAAAATATTCCGGAGCGTCGCGAGCGTCACATCGCACAATCGGGAGCAGAAAATGAGAACAGGGATGATGATCCAATTGAGCGCTTCGTTCCAGGTCATTTAAAATTCAAAATTTAAGATTCAAAATTACGAGCAATATTGAATCCCAAATTTTGAATTCTGAATATTATTCAACCACCAGTTGTTTGGTGTTTACCACTTCTCCCTCTCTCAATCGGACATAATAAATTCCCGCTTTCAGATCGGACACGTTCAGTGTTTCCACATAATCACCTTCCGGTTTTCTGCCGAGATTTTTCTGCTGAACAAGTTTGCCGAGTTCATCATAAACTGTTATTTCCGCATCGGCAGTTTTGCTGAGCGAATAACTGATGTAGAGATGATCACTGGACTGATTGCTCGTTGGATTCGGATAAACGTTCATGTCGAAAGTCGCCAGTGGAGAATTTTCGTGCACCGTGACAATGTCATTCACGCTGGTGAGATGCGTGGAATAAATTCCATTCGCGTGCGTTGCGAGTACCACAAGCCCGTCACTCTCGCGCACGTCCGTCATGTCGCACACCACGTTGCCTATACCTCCGTCAGATTGACGAACCCAGATCGTACTTGTGCCGTTGAGTGAATCGGTTGCATACAATCCAATACTCGTGCTCGCGAGATAAATTGTTCCGTCGCTTACGTGCAGCATGGAAACCCATCGTATCGAAGGACCGTTTCCGCTTCCACTCACACTCTGCTCAAGATTTCCGGCGCATTTGGTCCAGGTCGTTCCTCCATCAATTGTATAGAACATACTGTAAACGCTGTAGTTCGAATACACGACAATGATCTTGTTGCCGTCGTTCGGATCTGTTTCAATGCAACTCACAAATCCGGAAGCGGGAAGTGCGTTCGTGCTGATGTCAACAGGAACCGGTGTTCCCGTATTCGCGTTGTCGACACGATAAATTCTTTTCTTGTCTGTTCCGTAATAAACCCTGTTCGCCGGAGTCTTGCAGCAATGCACCGCCGTGATCGTTGCATTCGCGATCGGAACGGAATCAGCCCACTGCTGCCAGTTGGTACTGATCGAATCCCAGTTGCCGATCATCGGAATTCCCGCGAGCGAACTGTTTCTCCACAGGTATTTTCCGCCGGCCATGTACATGATGTCCTGGTTGTTCGGATCAAGCACGAACGGATTGATGAATTGATATTTTGTTCCTCCGATCGGATCGATGCGTGCGAAGGAGGTGACGTTTCCGCTTCCATCGAGCGTCGCCTTCATTGTTTTCCCATTCTGAATGGAGAAATAATAATTCGATTGTCCGTCCTGGATCGCGCAATAGGAACCGTCACCACCACGCGGCGTGACCCACGGTGTGGTCAGATTCGTGTTGTTGGTGTACCAGCTTCCGTTGTCCTGCGCTCCGCCGATCACGATATTATTTCCAGCAGTCCCGTGATCGATCGCACAGGTGTAGAACATGCTCGTGAGATAACCATTATCAAGTGAAGACCATGTAACGTTACTTGCTGTGCAATCATTCGTACGGAAAATTCCGCCGTCGTTCGTGCTGTACATCACGTTCGGATTCGAAGGAAGGAACGCGATACAATGCTGATCGGGGTGATGCGAAGGATAACTCGCGATGACAGGCAGTGCGGAATAAGGAAGATATCCGCCGATGTAAGATGTGCTCGATGTGTCGTTGAAACGATTCGTATTACGGAAAACGTTTGTTCCTCCAATGAAAACAGTATTCGGATCATCCGGTTTCACACGTACCACGAGATCGTAAGAACCCTGCGCGTTGAAATCTCCGAACTGTCCGAAGTGTTCGCTCATCGGGAGATTCATGGAAAGATCTTCCCACATTCCTCCCGCGCCAGAACCATCTCCATTGAGATACGTGTAACGCCACAAAACATTCCATTCGATATCACCCTGGAAATTTGTGTCCGGTGTTCCGATGCCATTGGTATTTCCGAGAAAATAAATTTCGCGCGGATCAGTTGGATTGATGCCCATCACCACACGGTTGCAGAGTGAATCGCCGAACTGCGAAGTCGAAATTTTTGTCCACGTTGTTCCGCGATCAAGACTTCTCCAGATCCCGTTCTGCGGACCATCTGAACTCATTGTCGCGTATACAATTCCTGAATCAGGCGTGACCGCAACATCGGTGAAGTAGGAATAATTCGAAGTATTTCCTCCGCGGATCGTTGTCCACGCCAGTCCTCCGTTGATGCTGCGATAAACCGCACCGAGACATGCAGCATACACAACATCAGCTGTTGTGTCCACCGGATCGTAAGCGATATTCCAGTTCATGTCCCAGAAAGAGTCGAAGGATTGCGGAGTACCGGTGACCGTCGCGCTGAGTGGCGACCATGTATTTCCATTGTCGGTACTCTTCAGCATTCCGTTGCCGAGGAAATATGCGCTTCCGCCGCTTGCAGATTGTCCGTAAGGTTCACCTGATCCGGCGTACCATGTTGACTCGTGTCCTGCGCGTGTGTCCTGCATGAGGCAGGTGATACCGTGATAAGCGGTAGTGGCTGTGAGTTCAGTCCACGAAGCACCCGCATCATTGCTCGTCCATATTCCACCGGAAGTAGATCCGGCGATCAGGTGATTTTCATTCAGTACATCAATGCCGAACGCGCGTGTTCTTCCGCCCACATTCCATGGCCCGCGCTGTGCCCACACGGCTTGTGAAAGACTTCTTGCATTGGAATTCGCGAGCACGCTCGCATCAGACGGCAGCGTATTCCCGAATGCGATCTCCTTTTCTCTCATGTGATCCGGAATTTTTCCATCGGGGCCTGCGAGCATTCTCAGAAAATAAGCGTCACGGTCGTGTACGTTTTCTTCCATCGCATCGCCGAAACCATCAATGGTTTTGGGTTTATCAGCTTTACCGGATATGATGTAGATAGGAATGCAGATCGCAATGACCGCAACAGGAAGTATCAGTTGTTTCATGGTGAGTGGTGTGGTTGTCTAAATTACCAATTGTTCAATTACCAATTACCAATTTTTGTGGACTTTGGTAAATAAAGCACCCCGTTAATCAATAACTTTATTGGAATGAGAAACATGGTGCCGCTTTTCTTTCTGGTGTTGGTGGTAAGTTGTGCGGAAGATCGTCCCGCTCCAGTGAAAAATGCAGGACCTGTTTATGTCGCCGATTCCACGAAGCATCGCCTGATGAAAATTATCCAGGGTGGATGGGTGAGTGCCGATTATATTGACACGTTGTATAAATACAATTCACCTGTTCTGGCGAATAAAGGAATTCCTGTTCTGCAATTGGTGTTTGATACCGCGCGATTCATTGGCGACACGATGTACAATGGTTTTCATCGTGATTCCTATTCTGCGTCGGAGCAATTCGATGTTGTTTTCAAGAATGAAAACGGCTCGGTGAAAATGATCCCGCGGCCATACCCATCGATAGAATTCAAACTGGATGAAGTGAAATACCGGATCACAGATCATGACACGACATTGATCCTGGTTGCAGCCGGGAAGGAATACTCATTCAGAAAAGTATTCAGCGTTTTCCCGGAATACGGAAAGGTCAGGTTGAACGCACTTGATGTTTTTGTGGACGGATGGTTGTCTTGTTATGAATGGAAGAAGGAAGACTTAAGTGGAAAAATAAGTTTCGACAAGACTGGAATCGTCTCCGGTTTCGGAAAATATCAGAGATATTCCGTTAAAACCAAGGCGGATTATCCGGAATCTGAATTGGATGAGATCACTTTGTATAATGATACGGCAGGAAAAACTTTTGCTTTCGAGATCATTGGTGACGTTCGAACTGGTATGGTCAACTCTCCATTTCCGCTGTTTCTTCAATTATTCGATTTGAAAGATCCCGGCAATGGAATGGAAATAACGAGAGGAAAGCTGGAATATGAGTTGAGAGGAAGAGGAATTTACACCGTTACGGTAACCGATTCGAATTAATAGATCTGTCTCAGCTTTTCCGTAATGTGGAGTACTGCCGGACAAACCAGCGAATTCAGCATCGTGATGTCAAGTACCTGATGCACACGTTTGCGGTTCGTGTGCGGGTATCCGCGGCACGCGTTCGGGCGATCGTTGTAGACGGTGCAGTAATTCTCTGAATCGAGAAAAGGGCAGGGAGTGGATTGCAGGACAAAATCCCCGTCCTCATCCATGTACAGATATTTCTCAATGAATTTTCCGGGAGGAAGTCCAACTGCTTTGGCTACACGCTCAATGTCTTTCTGAAGAAAAATCGGAGAAATGGTCTTGCAGCAATTCGCGCAATCCATGCAATCGATCTCTTCAAAAGCTTCGTCGTGCAGTTTGTGAACCACTTCATCCAGATCTTTCGGCTGCGTGCGCTTCAGTTTCTCAATGAGTTTTTCATTGGCTTTTTTTGCTGCTTCTGCATCAGAACGGAATTTCGCTAATCCCATATGTAAAGATACGATTCATTCCATTGGGGAACGAATTGCAAATCGCGCTAATATGCGAATTGCGGATTCGTCGAATTCTGAAATTCAACGCGCATAGATTTGAATATTCGCGCGATTCGGAATTCGTTCCCTTTTTCAGTAAATTGCAGTAAATCTATACCCATGAAAAATCTATACACCGCAGCTTTCCTGTTCGTATTCATTTCCGCAGGCGCGCAGATGAATTCAGCGATGGGATTTACAGAGAACAACGGCCAGTATCAAACCCAGCCTGGCGATTCAAGGACGATCCTTTTCAAGTCCATGAACTCAGATCCGCAGATCTTCATAACGACCGAAGGCTTGACTTATGTCTTCGCAGGTAATGTGAAAAAGGGTGATGATAACGTGCGATCTTCCGGCGAATATTCTTCCATTGATATGAAACTCGATGGCGCAACGATCACGAAGGAAAATGTGGTGGTGGAAAATGAGATCCCGGGAATTTCCAATTACTATTATCCGTTCTGCCCGAATGGAATTCTCAATGTTCATTCGTATCAGAAGGTCACGATCAAGAATATCTATCCGGGAATTGACTGGGTGATCGGTGCCAATGAAAAAGACGGGATGTATCACGATTTCATTGTGCATGCCGGAGCGGATGCATCACGAATCAAAACAATTTTCTTCGGTGTTGACCAGATCAATGTTACGGATGATGGCAAGCTGGAATATTTTTCACGATTCGGAAAAGTGACGGAAGGAAAGTTGAATACTTACATTGAAGCGACCGGTGAACATATTCCCTCTGCTTATCAGCTCTCCGGAAATCGTATGATCTATTCACTCCCGAAGAAAGCGAAGAAAGCGAATGTGGTGATCGATCCTCCGCTTGCCTGGTCTTCTTCACAGGCAAGTTCCGATATGGATTATGGTTACGCAACGACTGCGGCGAAAGACGGAACAGGAGATGTTCTCGTGACCGGAACAACACTGGGAACGAATTTCCCGACGATGAATGCCTACCAGGGATTGCTTTATGGATTCCAGGATATGGTTGTGTTCCGCTTGAATGCCGCCGGAACCAGATTGTGGTCTACCTATTATGGCGGACTCGGTGATGAAGACGGAAAAGGAATTTCAAGTGACAATACGGGAAATG
>DATJEX010000167.1:0-15561 GCA_035496135.1 Bacteroidia bacterium | reverse complement strand
GGATTGAAAACGGCGGCTTGCGCAGTAGAAGCAAAATCTTTCAGAGAACCGAAAACAATGATAACGGCTTCTTTGGAGGGGATTAAGCAGGGAATCAAAATGTGATTTTCATCTGCTGTTTCCTTTCTAATAATTCGCCTATCATCTAACCATTCCACTTGATTTCCAATTTCACCTAAGCCTTCGGCAGTTTTATATTCTTTTTTTCGTTTATCTCTGACTGTTATGTAAGAAATCATAGTTCGTTATTTTAACAATGGTGCCTCATTAATACGGTTCATATAATCTTTGTAATTATCGTTACCCTCTCTTGTTCCAAATTTCTTATCAACAAATTCATATTGTTGCCCGCCACCCTTATATACTTTTCCTTTGTTTGGTCCTTCTTTCGTTTCAGTTTGTGGTCCAATGACACCGTCGCGAACTCTTATTTCATTCTCTATTTCATATTCACGAAGAACAATTTCTCCTACGGTTTCATCTTTCCAATCTTCCAACACAGCTAACTTTTCACGTAATTCCTCAATACTTGAAATTGGATCTTTTGATGAAAACGAACCCGGTTGTTTCTGATCTTTGTATTCTGCCACATATAATTTATCTCCATTTTTAAGAGTCTTATCTGTAACAAGAGTTCCTGGTTCATATGGATCTTTATTGTTTTTAACTTGGAATTCATATCCGTTTACTGTTTCTGATTTCAGTACTCTTCCTTCCTTGAATCCGATCTCTATTCCGTATTTCTCACCACTCTTAACAAGTTTGAATCCATCCGCTGTCTCAAATATAACTTCTCCCTTGGATTCACCCATGAATTTTTTAGGAATAAATTCATCAGCGGTTATCTCAACGACCTCTTCTCCTGATGGCGAGAAGAACTTCTTAGTACCTCCTTCTTCAGTCATTTTAAGCCCTGAACCGGATAATCCGCGCGCTGTATTCTTTAAGATTTCGGAAGCTTCAGCTTTTTGTTTCACATCCGCTGATTGCTTTTTACCCTCCTCAAACGCCTTATCCACTTTATTTTTCACTTCTGCTTTGTTCCACTTCACATTATCAGTATGACTGTTCGATTTCAGGTAATCGAGAAAGCCCAGTACGTCTGTTCCACCGTTGTCAATGTAAGCTTTGGCAGCTTCTACGAGGTGATCGTAAGCGCCCTGGTTATCAAATACGTTTTTACCGCGAAGTTTATTTTCCTTCAGGTAATCACCCAGTTTTTTCGCCGCCTCATCGAGAAGTAATTGGTTCTTAATCTGTTGGATGCGGTTTTTGATAACATCGGGGTTTTTCGGCGGATTAAGTACATCGTTCAGTTGATTCTGCAGATCGGTAAGCTCAGTATTTATATCTGCATACTTGTCCACCTTCCTCAATCCCTTTCTTTTTCTCTCTTTGCGGAGATCATTCAGCTCCTGGTTGTTGTTGATGTCGGTGGAAAGATCCTTGGCATCGAAGAAGTCAACGGTCTTTTGCGCATTGTAATCATTTTTGGCTCCCACATCGGCACGGTTGATCAGTTCATCTATAGGGACATTCATCTTGCCATTAATATCGGTCAGCAACTTGATGCCTTTATCCGAAAGGCCATTGATACTATTCTGAAGATTTGTTTTGTTTTCGGATGGCTCACCACTGATCATGCGATCGATCTTGAGTGCAGTTGGCATATCCTGATACAAACGTCCACTCAATGCATCGCCAATATTAGGTGCATTATCGATCCGGATTACCGGTTCGCCTTTGGCATTGGTGGTGTTAATATAATCACCATCTCCAAAGCTGTTAATGTTTTTGACATCCGATAGATCCGGGAACAATTTTCCGAGTCGATTCATATTCTCCGGCGTATCTACCTGCGGAAGCACGCGGTCGAGCACATCGAGCGGTGTTTTGTAGACGAGATCTTTTATTGCATCTTCCACTTTGGTATAATCTTTACCGAAGCGGTCGTAAAGTTTATTGCCTTTTTGTGTGCGGTTGAATCGCTCCGCATTGAGTTTGACGAGTTCCGGAAGTTCTGTACTGGTATCGGGATCCCAACCTTTGTTCATTGCATCGGTAATGATGCGATCGGATCCTTCTACGCTGGCCATTTCTTTCATGCCGGCCTGTTCCCAGAATTTGCTGCGAACATCTTCGATGGTAGTAGCGCTACCTTTTTCCTTGAGCACTGTTTCCAGTTTCGGGGAGAATTCTTTTGTGGATACAACGTTGATGAATGTGCGGGTGATCTTTCCCTCCTTGTATATCCAGATGTTTTTTCCCAACGGAGATCTTTCTAACGTTGCACCTTTTTTCCCCCTGAGTATTTCTTTTGTGAAAGCAGTGGAATCGCCTTCGAAGAGGAACGTATCGGGCGCTTCATATGACTTGCGTACGTTGAAAGAGGCAATACCACCTGTTTCCACCTCGGTTGCCTTCGCATCATATAGTTTTGCCGCCTGCAGGATACGGGCTTTGTTCTTGCTATTCTCCGGCAATTCGGCCGCGTCGCGCAACACCTGGGCACGCTGTCTCCAGAGGGAAGCGATATCTTTCTGGAGTTCGGCCTGTTCAGTAGGAGAGAGGTCGTGGTCTGCAACTTCTTTTATTCTGTTAGTGATGTCCGTACTAATGTCATCAAGCTTTTTCTGTGAGCCTGCATCGATCTTTATATCTTTGGAGAAGGCTGTTGTAGCCATCATTCCCAGGCGCATTCCGAGAAGGAAGACCACGCTATTACCTAATTCTGAAATTACGTTGAACTCTTTTTGTTTATCAGGTGGCAGATAATAATTTTCTACCGCGGTGAACATTGCATTCAGCGAAACAAAGGCGATATTCTCTATACCGAATTTTGTAACCTCCCAGAGCGCTTTCTCTCCCGTGGAGAATTCCGCACCGGCTTCAAACGCTTTGAAGCCTTCACCCAGTACACCGAGTGCACCAAATGTGAGCATTGTTTCCAGATAGTCTTTACCCAATCGATCCCAGCCTGCAGCTTCTTTGCCGAAGATCATGGTGGTAAGAAGTTTTTGCGTGAGCAGGAACGTTGCAGAATTGACAGCGACTGTTGTTCCGATTCCTAAAGCAGCCCCCAGCCATGGTGCAGCAGAAATGCTGAATGCATAGTATCCTGTGCCGATACCTTCAGCTGTAAGAATTTCCACTGCTCCCAATGCTCCCATGAGTTCAGGCGCAAGCGCTCCCATAGTGAAAATGGATGCTATGACGATAGCGATGGCAATTACCGTAGCGACTACATAATTGAATGCTTGCTCGATCTCAGCAAATGATTTGGCATTCTCCAGTAGCGTGTAAAGTGTCGGACTTGCGTTGATGAGCATCGCATCCGCGTAAGCGTCTGTAGGATTAGTCTCCGATTTGATTACCGCATCTATGGATCTTGTCAGGTAAGATTCAAGTTCCTTCATTCGAGTCTTCTGGTAATCAGATGCGATGTACTCGCCGAGCGCACCTCCTAAGACCGCACCACCCCAATTGAGAAGATTCGATTTGTCATAGGAGCGGTAAGCATTATCGACAACAAGCACAGTTCCCATAGCATAAAGACCAACGGCCATGGAATGAAGGGTAGTTCCTATATCCTTGTAGAAATCATAAAAAGCTTCGGGGTTGCTTACTGCCAGATCCGTCAGCTCAGTCATCATGCCTTCCAGTGCATCTGCTTTTGCCTGAATTCTTGTCAGCACGGCTTTAGCCTGAAGCATGTTGAAATAGTATGGACTCTTGAGTGCCAGTTCGACCTGAACTACAGAATCCTTGATAGAAGTTGCTTTGGATTTCAGTTCACTGATAATGGCGGCATCAATTTTGGTTTTAGCTGTTGAGTTGTATTGAATGATTTTTGTCTCAGCATAAATACCCCTATTGATCTCGTCACCATTTTTTTCATCAAGTCTCACTTCTTTTCCTGTGTCATAAAGCACTCCTGCAAGCTTGACGGTGTGATAAAGAACATCGCCGAAAATTCCATGTGCAACCAAAGGAACTCCCTGTCGCAGATCTGGTTTATCCGTCGCACAGAATCTTCCTGTGAATCCCAATGTCTGTATTGCCATTCCGAGATAGTTCCGGATATCGGTTGCTTTCTTATCAGCATTGGCTATGTAAGAAAGTGATTGGCCAGAAAGTGTTGCGGAGAAGGTGTCGATCGTCCTGTTGAAAGCAATGCCGTAAGATGTATCGGTATCTCCGACAGCCGGAATGATCTTATCCGGGATAATGCTGTATTGTATCTTGAGCAGATCGAGCTTGGACTTGAGCGCATCAACATATGCTGTTTTGTCAACGTTGGAAGCGTATTTGTTCCGGATAAGAACGTCGGTAGCATACGCAGAAAGTACAGACTGATGAGCATTGGCTGTATCAATAAGGAAATCCAGGAAGCCGTCTTTTTCTTTTATCCACAATCCGAAATAGTAGAAAACCGCATTGCCGACGGATTGATCAGGATTACCGATATTCTCAAGCAGAACACCCCAGCCTCCCTTTTCGCGAAGATCACCGAGTTTTATTATTGCAGCGTATCTCTTTTCCGGAATTTCAAGATCTTGCGTCAGTTTATCAACCTGTGGGTCAGGTTTTGGTTGTTTTTCCTGTTCGGCAAGAGCTTTTGCATTGGCAGCATCTGTTTCCTGCTGTCTTGTTGCCTTGAAACCTGACAGGCGAGATTCGAAATCCGTCCTTTGCTGAGTAACAATTGCCTGATAAGCCTCGGCTTCTTTGGCCTTGATAATAATAGTAGATCGATCAACATAAAGTGCATCATTGCTGTTGATACTGTTCGATCCGGAATCACTGCTTAGATCTGTGCTCAGCGCACTTTTTGTAGTTGCAGGAAGTTTCGGAATTTCGATCTTGCCGAGTTTCTGAAGAGCACTCCCGGAAGTGTTGGTTTGTCTTTGTATTTTCCTGCTCACCCCATCTCCCTGCTGCTGCGTATGCACCAACTCGTGCGAAAGCAGTTCTTTTCCCTCGCTTGATTTCGGATTGTAATTTCCGTTCTTGAAATAAATATCCTCTCCGTGCGTGAATGCTTTCGCATTTACGCTCTCACTCATCGCATGCGCAGCCGAACCGGTGTGTACGCGCACATTATCGAGCGTCGCGCCCATCTTCGAACCCATCTCCGCTTTGGTGGAATCATCCAGCGATTGGCCGTGTCCTTTGCTGGCGGAGAGTTGCGCGCCGAATTCTCCATCCATGGAACCGGCGAATGATGATTCTGATCTTTTACTTATCGTATCATACTTCTTCTCGTATTTGTCGAGAATGAGTTTATACATCGGATAAGAGGAGAACCACTTGTCAAAATCCTCGTTATCGGGTTTACCATAAAAAAAGCCAAGCTGTTTCTGGAACACAAATCCGAGTTCCACCGAACCATCCATGATGTCGTACTTGGAATAATCCGGTTCTCCTTCCAAAGACTCCGTTTGTCTTTCATAGTTATCCGAATAAGTGTCCATCGTTGGGATCTGCAGGAACAGGGCGATATCATCATCGGTAGGAGGATAGGCTTTCCCATTTGTCTTGCACCAGCGCTTAAGCCTCTTGTCAAACGCTCCATAGTCTTTTTTATAGAGTTTCGTATTGGGCGAGTTTGCTAATTCTTTTCGTTCCGCAATCGTTTTAGCTATTAATGCCTTAAGTGCTTCGCCAAGTGCGGAAACTTCTTCTTCCTTATACAACACAAAATTCTGCTCGACCGGTGAATAAATGGAAGTGTCCTGGTCAAATCCCATATTCGTATCGCCCTTCTCCGTTTTCTTTCTTCTCAATTCCTGCGGAGCAGCACGGCTCGAGGACCACATATCTATATAATGATTCATCTCGTGCAGGTAATCTGCAACGAGTGTCCCGATCGTTGCATCTTTGTCTTTTCTGTCGAGCTGTATTTTTTTGTGCCGGATAGGTCCGAACCGGTCCTTGGTCAATGCATTTCCCCCAAGATTCCTGAAAACAATATCAGGTTTGTATTTGCCGGACGGTTTGAAAAAAGTGTAAAGCGCTGCCTGGCGTGCTTCGAATACATCACCCGGGCGAATTCTGTTCAGCGAGATGTAGGTCTTCTGCATGAAAGAATCTGCCTGCAGGATCTCCCATGCTGCATTCTGAATATCCTCTTCCTTGTATTTGGGTCTTTTCTCTTTTCGCGAAACAGTTGAGCTTAGTGGAGTGATCTCACTGCTGTTGATGGATTGCCCACGCATCATTTTTCCGGAAATCGTATCCGCTTCCTGCTCGTGCTTATCACCCGGCTGAGACAGCTCCATCTTGTGCTGAATGATCTTCTTCTCATCTTCCTGCTGCATCTCCATCCGCCGCTGCAAATACCAATCGTCCATCGCCTCCATGCGGCGATCTATGCGTTCACGATCATATGTTCTTCCTTTGCCCACTGTTTCCCTGAGAAAAAATTATGGTGTGCGGTTCTCTTTCGCGTATTCCACTTTGATGAAACGGCTGATGTCTTCGGAGCGCAGAATGAAATCGCCGCGCTTCGCCGCTTTCACGCAGGAAGACTTTATCACGTTGGCAATGTTGGCGCCGCTGAAATCATACTTAGCCAGTTTCTGTATACTGATGTTGGAGGCGTATTCAAATCCGGGAGGTAAAGTTTTTTTCCAGATCAAAGCACGTTCTTCAGGTTTCGGCCACGGAAAATGGATCATGGATTGAAAACGGCGTGTCATCGCCGGATCGAGATTGTGTTTGAGATTGGTTGCGAGAATGCAGAGTCCCTCATATTCTTCCATGCGCTGGAGCAAATACGACATCTCGAGATTCGCCCATTTGTCCTTCGAGTCGCTGATGCCCGTACGTTTTCCGAAGAGTGCATCCGCTTCGTCGAAGAACAGGATCCAGTCTTTCCCTTCGGCACGATCGAACAGATGTGAGAGATTTTTTTCTGTTTCGCCGATGTATTTCGAAACGATCATCGAAAGGTCGATGCGGAAAACATCTTTACCATATTGCTTGCCGATGAGTTTTGCCGTGAATGATTTTCCTGTTCCCGGAGGCCCGTAGAACAGGCAAGGGAAACTTTTGTTCACTTTATTCTCTGAACGGTCAAGCACATCGTTCTTGAATTCCACCCAATCCATCACATCAGTGATCTCATCACGCGTGATCTGGTTGATCACAAGATGATCCCAGGTGAGATTGGTGGAGATCCATTTCGCCGGAAAACTCCTTCCGAAATCCGGACGCGGTTTTCTTCCGTGTAATAGATAGTCAACATACTCCGGCGCGAGATCGATGAGTTGATTGAGACGATTGCCGATGCGTTCGCGATGATCGGTGTCCCGCGGAACAATGATCTGTTCCTTGAAAAGTTTTCCGTGGTGAATGAGTTCCTGTTCGTATTTGCGCCACTGATCAGGATCGGTTCCTGCGCAGAGGAAGAGCGCGGACATCAATGTCGGATAATAATTATTGGAGAAAGGATCTTTGTAATAGGAAAACAACTTCGAAGCAATCGGAGCTTCTTCTGCAATTTGAGAAAGTCTTTTAGTGACCAGCAACGGATGAAAATGCGGTTCGAGTGCGGAGAGGAGAAGGATACGTTCTGCAATGGAAAGCTGCAGCCGGTTCACAAGGTGTGCGAAGGGTCCGTCGCTGTGAAGTAGTTCGGGAATACCTGCTTTCTCGAGCGGGGCAAGGCGGAATCCACCTTCAGTATTTTCTTTCAGGCGTTTTTCAAAGAGTTCATCCATCCATTGGTATTCAACGGAAAGTACTTTGTCGTTATGTTGAAGGCCGGTTTCATTCATCAGCCCGTCCAGGGCGAATGAAGGTTCTTCGGAGAAAAAAGTTTCGGGTGACAGGAGAGGGCGTTGCATAGTTGACTTATTATAGAATAGTTAGAAAATGTCAAGGAAATTTGTATCCTCTGCTGTTTTAACATCTTCAATTGGATATTCGCTGTACTTGTCTTTAAGTACTGCCGTTAGATTTTCAGCTGTCAGGTAGTTGTTCCAGGTTACCCCATCGATCTTTCCTACAAAACCTGTTTGTAACTCGAAAACAGAAGAAGGACCCTGAGACCACGCCTTTACATCGGCTGCAATGCCAGGCACATTGAATTTGTATCTTCTTGGAACAGGAGCCTCGGCAAGGTCTATTACCCTGTTCTTTTTGGAAGAATCCAATGCTCCATGTTTCTCAAGAAGTTCTTTAAGCGTATCTGCATTCGGAGCGTGAATTTTTACTTTATGATTAGTAATGTACCATGTTTTAGGATCTTTCTCCGGCGCTGTTATGTTGATGGACAAGTAGCCGGTCCTTGGTTTGTTCCTTTTCCTGGTTGGTCTGTTATTCAGTCTGATCCATTCGAATGTGAGTTGCTGAAGGAAATGATCGATCGAGAAATTTGAATCGGTATCATTTGTGAGAAAATCAGTGAAGGTATCCAGCCCTGTTACAAAGTCCCATGCCCGCTGATCACTGATCTTCCATTCCTTCTGGTAATACCGGTCTGTAAGATCAGCGAACGGTTCTTCAGCTCTTTCCATCTTATCCTCCATAGCGCTTAGTTTGATCTTGGTGTCCTCGTAAAGACTCGATAGGTTGAAATGCTTCAGACCTTCAGTCGTTTTTTCAGCTTGTTCTTTGCTGTAATCGATCGTTATATCTGTAAATTCTCTGGCGATATCATAGGCTTCTTTAGCGTTATCCAGGGTATCCATATTAGCTATAAGTGTTGCTATAGTGGTGGATGCTTGAACTGCTTCTTCCATGCCTTTGAAAATAAGCCCCGAGAGAAGGCTGCCTCCCGGACCAAGCAGGAGTTTAATACCAAAACCAACAAGTGATAACCAGTTGAATTTTGCATTTTCTTTGGATGCATCAGACATGATCTTCTGATTGAAAATTTCAAGAGCCCTGTCGTAATGTTTTATTCTTAACTGAAATTCCTTGGAGATACGCCGGCCATATTCATAAGCGTGAAGCGGAAGGGATTTTTCAGCAACAGCAATTTGAAAAAGAGATCTGTTGTCCAGTGCGTTCAGATTTTTGTCACCGATAGTCAATTGTGCATTTGTCTGAATATTTTCATTTTTCTTGGCGTCATAAGAAGAAGTTCCCTCAGTTATCGTGGAAATCTGCTTTTCTTTATCTGATTTTACTTCAGGGGTATCCTTTTCATCGATTACAGGCAGCCTTCTCCTTGATAAATTGTTTTCCTTTTCCTTTCCCATCCCTTCTTCATTTTCCTTTTTTCGCTCTTTACGGCCTTTTTCTTTCTCTGATGGAATGAATATCGTAGTTCCGGTTTCGATCACCGCATCCGGATTAGCAGAAAGATTGGAATTTGCCTTGTAGAGATCCCACCATTTCATGCCATGATCACGGGCAATTGACCGAAGGGTTGCACCTCTTTCTGAAGTTACAGGCGGCTCAACTGGAGGATTGCCTGGAGGAAGCGTGGAAATGGGGTTAGCCGGATGAAGAGATGGATTAACCTTTCTATTGACATTTGCCAAAAGATCATTGCCTCCACCGCTGCCAGTAGTTGCATCCTTAGTGGAAGTGATTTGTTTCAATAATTCCCCACCTTTTCCACCTGATGTTCTATCGCTCTTCCGGTGCATATCCGCCACATCATCCGTTCCTGTGCTTAGTTCTTTCATGTCAATTGTTTTTTTGCAAGTGAATTGATCTTACCACTCTGTAAAAAAAATCTCTTTATTCCATGGAAATTTGATCACCGAGATGGTCCATGGTAATTTGTCAATGAGAATGTCCACTGCCGAGTCGCGGTGAATGAGCAGGTCCCAGATCCCGTTCTCACATTTCAATCTTCCTTCTTTCTGCAGGAATGTCACGCGTAAGGCGTGAACCGAACTTCGTTTCAAAACCGTCCAGTTCTGGATCACCGCTTCGAGCAATGCCGTGCATTCTGCTTTTTGATCATCTGTTATTTGAATTGAAACCGGGATAGGCTCACTTGGCTCTATTCCGCAGATTATTTTATTTAAAAGAAGATCGTGCTCTGTTGTTTCCTGTTTTCCTTCATCGCCATACGCAAGCCACTGCAACAGATGCACACCTTTCCATTTTGCTTCATCATTCACGAATTCCTTTCCTGCCACTAAACCGAGATTGCGGAAAAAACCGGGGAGGTAGGGGACAAGAATTACCAATCCTGCATTCTCAATATAAATTCCATCATCAACTTCAGGAATTTCAGGAAGCATTTCTTCAACGACGGTACTTTCCTTCTTCAGGAGTTCGTCTGCATTTAGCTGCTGTTTATTTTGCTTGGGTTTCTTTTGTTGCGTGGTTTCTTTTGTTGCTTTCTTCTTTTTAAATTTTTCGATCACTGCGGGAGAAAAATTGAATTTCTTTTTCAGAAATGATTCGATCGATCCTGAAACGATCCTCTTAACTGGTGAAGTACCCGAAGTTTCAGTTCTTTGAACTTCTGAACGCAGAATAAGAATTGGATCAACTCTGGTAAAGGAAAGAAGTTCTGCCAGTATGGCTTCCGCATATACATCAGGTGATCTGCGGATGTCAGCCGTGTTCAGATCCGTGCCAGTGCGAGCGAAGAACTGTAAAGTCCTTTCAACGATGAATTCCTGCAGTTGCTTTTCTGTTTTGTGTTGAACATTTTCCGCGGGTTTAAGATCTGCTGCTTTACGGAATGCCCGGGTAAATTCCGCAATGATCCCGTTCAGTTGAGCTGAGAATGTACAATCAAGGAGCGAAGCCAGGTAAATGAGCTGAGCGTTTTCGATCTGCAGAACCAGCCTTCTGAAAACATGCGGCTTGTCACTCATTTCTTCCAGCATCATTCGCAGCTGTTCCGGATGTTCTTCCATCGCTTCGGCGAGAAGTGTGCGCAACGAAGGACGTTGTTGCTGATCATCCGCCCAGGGAAGAATTCCGAATTCGAGCACGTGCGCCAGCGCATCCAGCCGCGAGACCGAACGCTTCTGCAGATAGCCTTGAACAGAAATGGGTATCCCATTCAGGATCTCCATGTTGATCTGCTGCATTTGCCCGGGTGAATGGCGTAATTCTGAAATGATGCGGATAAGTTTTTCTTCCATCAGCTTGCCTGCTTTCTCAGAAAGGACGTTGTCAATATCTTCAGATGTTATCTTCCCGATATTGATCTCGATGCGATCCAGCTCAAGGATTTCATCTTCACCCACGAGCCGGTCAAAAAGATCGCTCATGGTGCGGAGAAGAATGCGCTCGTAATTATTCGTGATCCTCGTCTGCAGATTGAAAGCCTCATCCTGTTTGGGTAATCCCAATTCCAGGATGAGTTTTCGGATGATATGGTTCTGTGTTCCCATGATCAGTTGTTATCTGCAGGATCATTTCAGTTGATGTAAGGATTACGCGCTTTGAGTTCCTTCGATCGAAGTATTGTTGGCAACAGCAGAAGCAGCAGGCTTGCAGCGCGGAGTAACAGAGATCGTCACTTTCGCTTTGTTGGAATGCAGCAGGATGTTGTTGCTGCGGTCATAGATCTCAAAGAGATATTCGAAGGAGTCGATGCCGTAGAAACTTACAGGCGGTGTGTAAATGAACTGATCGTAATTCGCCTGGTTGGTATTGATGATCACCGTGCCGCCATGCAGTGTTGTTGCTGTTGTCACAGTCGCACGTGCATCGGTATTCACCTGCCTGTTCTGGCTGTCACCATTCACCACGAATTTCAGTTTGAAGATTCCTTCCTTGACATTGATCGTATCGTAGTTGGTATTCGAACGGATATCGATGAGCAATTGGGCCGGTTGTGTGCAGCCGAATGTACTTGAGATAAGATCTTTCGCGAACGCATAATCGCCCGGGAAGAATTCATACATCGCAGGCATTGCGATAGCGGGCAATGCAAGCTGGGCTGATGTCGGTGCAGGAATGTCATCACACTCGCATTCACAATTGGAGAGATAAGGGAGCGTGAAGTCGGCGATCACTTCATCCGCACCTAAAGAGATAAGTTGTATCGGCAATTCGGCAACACCGGCCACGCTCAGTCCGAATGGTAACGGATGTGACACCTGCGCTTCATACAGGTTGCAGAGTTGCGAATCGACAGAAGCCATTTCAGCAACCTGTGCCGGAGTCTTGCCCTGGATAGCCTGCAATTCTCCTTTGCGTACACGCAGCGCCTGTATCATTTCAAGTTGCGCGGTGATCTGTGCGTGGATCTTCGGAGTGAAATTGAGCGATTCTCCGGGATAGACCACGACGAATGTTCCGCCAGGCGCAACTCCGGCCATGTGTTGAATGCCTGGATTCCGGGTGATGAAATTGGAGAATACCGTCGGGTCATTCGTCTGCAGATAGCGGATGCGGTATTGCAGTTCGTAGAACACCGCTTTTATTTTTTCCACTTTGCAATCGGTGATGAATTCATTCAGGAAATAAAATTCTTCGTTCAGCCACTGTGTAAGCATAGCATACATCTCCGGGGTGAAACGATTCCGCGTGCTGTGCGTGATCTGGTCGAGCAGTTCGTTCAAGAGTGCTTTGATGATATTGCAAAGCGAAACAGCATCCATGTAAGAACCAATGAAACTGGAATCTGTATTTGCAATATTATCGTAACCGAAATCAAAATCATCCAGTTGATCGGGCAGGAGAAGGCTCAGTTGAATGAGCCGGTCCATGAGTGCTGGAAGATACGTAGACGAGATCGCTGAAGTAACCTGGTTCGTTGGAGTAGGCGCGTACTGGATCGGCGGAATGAATCTCGGAAGAGATTGTCCCGGCAAAGCGAAATAAGCAGGCAGGAATGTGGCTGAAGAATTTCCCTGTCCTGTAGGAGTGATCGTGTCCTGCAAAAGCTGCTTCAGGAAATTCGGAACTTTCTTCACGATGAAAGAAGAAGAACCAACAGCGCCCGGAACACCTTCCGCAGATTGATTTGATTCAAAGAAATGATCGAAAAGTTTCTGGATGGAACAATACAATTCATTCCGGTATGCAACGTATTGTGAACGCAGGTCGTTGAAATTGCAGCGCGCGAGAATATCATCCGGGTTAGAAGATCCCTGCAGCCGGACGGCAACAACATTGAATGGAAGATCGAATTGTGCCCGCTTGTTCTTGAGATCCGTCAATACAGCGTCTTTGTCTTTCGCAAGACATCCTTCGATGCGGTAGAAATTGTACGGATCAAGATCATAAAAATTCGGGGTCTGGATAGGATCGATCGCTACCGTTTGGTTGTTCGATTGATTTCCATAAGCGATCACCGGCCATTCCCCTGCGACGTCCTTGTTGCGTGCGATGTTCTCGAAGTTCCAGTATTTTTCCAGTTTACCCAGCTGCGGATCCACATCATTCAGGCGATAGTAATACGGAACAGCTCTTTTTGAAAGCTTTCCGAATTTCTCAAAACTCGGTGTGATGAATGTTGGTGGTAATGCCGCCAGATCGTGTTTGTGAATGCGGTTGACATCGAACATGCGCACCATGAGCACCATCCGGTTGAAGTAACAGATGAGCGCCGCTTTTGCGGTGCGCTGTTCAGGGGTGAGCGGAACCCCGACAAAATCATCACGATATGCTGACGGACGATCCGGATCGAGTGGTGTTGCTTCCCCGAGTATAAGATGCATCGGGAAAAGGCGCTCATCGAAACAGCAATCCGAAAACAATTCGAAAGCGGCATCACGGAATTCATTGTAAGCGAGAATAAGATCGCGCAGAAAATCGTAGAAGTACTGTATACCGAAATAGCTCGGGCCATTGGTCACACTGTTCACGCCGTTCATGATCTCGTCCCAGATGTTCTGATTGGGAATATTTCCATCCGCGAATGGGTTGGTCGTTCCGTAGATCGGTTGAAGAATAGGCTGGAAAACAGTAAAGCATTTGCGCAGCGCGACAATGATGTCTTTCGGATTGGTGGAATTGCGTTTGTACACACTCGCGGCCGCGTCGCGGAAATCCTGCGAGAAAGCGAAATAGTCGCGGCTGTTGCTCAGGTTCGGATCGAAGAGCGGGCGCTGTGAGAGAATATCCGGCAGGTCGAATTTTCCGTTGAAGGTAAGATCGTACGGACCAGTGTTCGCGATCACCTTGAGCAGATTCGCTTTTGTGATCAGTAGTTTCCGCAACGTGAACGTGCGCTCGAATCCCGCGGTGTCGCAGCTTTTGCCGAGACACGCATCGTTCGACACATCCACCATTTCCAGGAACAGCATCACGAACATTACATTGGAATCGTTCGTGCCATTCACAAATGTGGCGTTCAGGTTACCGATGATCTCCCCGGTCATTGCTACATAGTCCGAACGGAGCAGTTCATACATCGGGATCTGCGTATTCGTGATCTTGTCAATAAAAGGTGTATAGACCAGCGATGGAGGAAGTACATAATCGCGGTACTTGGTGAATTCACAATCACCGGTCACGATAAGATAACCTTCTGATGTTACACCAGTGCCTGCAGATATGGTGAGTGTATTGGTGACGCTGTCGAAGTTCTGCTGCAGTCCGCAAACAGTTCCGATGCCGATGAGACGCGTGCGGGTAAGACGTGTCTGCTGATCAAGATAGGATCGGAGTTCATTGAGTTGCTGACTGGTCAGGACCTGGCTGTTCTCGAATACGGGGTAAACGTTTTGAATTGAGTTGCTCATGTTGCTTGCGTAATTTTTATAGAGTGCCTAATAATGTTCTGTTGAGTACGATCGCGTTTTCCGGGCCCTGATCCACATCACAATCGTGAAGTGTTCCGGATGGATAAAGCGTAGTGAGTTCTTTCAGTACCGCGATGAGTTCATTCAGTGCGGCGGATACTTTCATTTTATCCGGTGTTTCCTTTGCATTTTCCAATAACCACTTCTTGTATCTATGTTCGAATTCTCCCATCTGTTTGCAGCTGATCCAGCAAACACTCATCACGAGATGAGCGGGGCATTCGAGCCGAAGGGTTTTTTCAAAGAATCTCCGGAAATCCTGGTTCACGAATCTTCCCTGCCACGCCGGAAGTATCACCGAAATGATGTAGGAATATGGATCATCGAAACGGCAGAAGATGCATTCGTTGTGCACTTCGATCGGTAGGAAATCATCCATGATCACAGCCACGCGCGTATCAAAAACAATGTTCGGTGACGAAGCGGAGGAAACATGGAATCGTCCGTTGTTCAAGTCGTCGAGTGAATCAGTGATGATGACATCATTGTTCGCCGGAGTGACAAAATACGGATCAGTGATCGAGATCGTTGTTCCATTCACGAATGTGATCGGATACGTCTTTGAATACTGGAGTCCGCCATTAGCTACAGGTGACGGAATATTCTCGTAGATCGTTACGATGGTGTTGGTGCCGGATGGTGCCGCCGAACGAATGGTGTATGTTCCATTGTTGAAAGAAGAACCCACGATACGCATCGGTTGAAGTGATTGCACATCACCGTCGAATGAGAATGTACCTGAGCAGGTGAATTGTTTCAATCCCTGGTTGACACCGGTCACAGTGAATTGTTTCAGGAACGTTGCCTTGCCCATCGGAGTTATGCTCTGCAACTCGTTGTTGTTTGCAGGAGAGATCGCGAGTGATGGCCCGAGCTCATT
>DATJEX010000166.1:0-11771 GCA_035496135.1 Bacteroidia bacterium | reverse complement strand
CTGTTTCCATTTTTCAGGCAACGGACGCAATAGTGCTCCATCAGTGAATACAATGGGACTGAGAAATAATTTAGCGATAGTAAAAATGATCTTTTTGAACGGCGGCCTCCTGTTTTTTTTTTCTTTTCCCGTGAAGTCCCTGTATTCCGGGTGAAGAAGGAAAAGATCTCTTTTCGCACGTTTGTATTGACGAAGGCGTTTTACGAATGAACGCAGCGTTGGAAAATCATTGTGTGCCGCGCCGACCGAACTGTCGTAATACACCGGAATGTTTTTTTTCAATACGCGTATCCCGAGATCGAGATCCTCTGAGTCGCGCAATGATCTGTCAAATCCTCCAGCTTCTATAAAGATCTTTTTGGGGATGGACATGTTCGCTGCGGTGAAAGCGAATTGGTCGGCACTGATCCACGCATGAAGCGGCATATCCGTTCTCCATTTTTTTTCAACTCCGATCAGGTAGCGGTCGAAACTTTTTTCTGCAGCAGCGGGATCGCGGAAGGCGCTGCCGATGAGTATGGATCCTGCATTCTTCTGATGGAACTCCAAATGTTTCCGGATAAAAAATGGTTCGCAGATCATGTCCGCGTCCAGGAAGAGGAGGAGATCACCACTTGCTGATTCAGTTCCTTTATTTCTCGCACCGGCGCGTCCTTTGTTCGGTTGTATAAGCGTTGTGATCTTTTCAGAAGCAAATGCATTTGCGACGGATAGACTTTCTTTGTCCTCCTCACTGTCGATGACCACGATGATCTCCCTGATCTCTTCCGACTGCGCAAGAAGAGCCGCAAGTGTCTTCTTCAGTTTTCCGGGAGAATGATAAACAGGAATAATAACACTGAGGTCATTCATCTCTTTGCGCCTTTCAGAAACAGTTGAAATGACAATTTACGTATTTCGCCGGCATAGGCGCTTCGTGAAGTAAGGTAGAGAAAGGTTCTGGCGAGCATCAATGTACGCGCATAAAAACTTCCCCGGTATGAACTGATATAAAGATATTCATTCATGTGTTTTTGCCGGAGCACAGCGGGGGAGGCGGACGCTCCAAGATGATGGATGATGGAAGTGCCTGCGTAATAAAAAACAGGATGGCCGCTGCGGCGTAACAGGTAACACCACATCACATCTTCACTGTACATGAAAAAATCTTCCGGTAATTTTTTATCAGGAAACGCCGAAAGAATTGCAACGGGGAATAAAAAAAATGCACCCCAAACGGAATCAGGCCAGGCATTCGACTGGTGATCGAAGAATGTGCCCAGCATTACCTGTGCTCTCTTTTTTTTCGAAAGCAGCTTGTGTAACCTGAAAAGTTCGAGCAGCGTGAGTCCGATCGATGGAAATCGCTGACACTGGTGCTGAACCATTCCATCCGGAAAAAGAAGTTTACAGGTGACGATCCCGGGGCGCGGTGTTTGTTCAAATTGGTGGAGGCATGACGCGATCGAATTCTCTGTCAATTCCGTGTCGCTGTTGAGCAGAAGAATGAATTTTCCTTTGGCAACAGCGATGCCTTTGTTATTCCCTCTCGCAAAACCTTCGTTGCGCTCATTGCGGATGAACGTGAGCGCAGGAAATTCTGCTGTCAATCCGGACAGATCTCCGATAGTAGAGGCATTGTCTACAAGGATCACTTCGAAGCTGATGTCTTTGGTGTGTGCAAATACAGAACGTACGCACCGCGCTGTGAGTTCGGGCGTGTTATAATTCACAATGATGACAGAAACGTCCAAGCCTTATCCGGATTAAAAGCAGAAAAAATAAACCAACTGTTTGATGCGACTTGCTTCCCGGATGAACGGTTTCCTGGCGTTGACGATCTTCCGCTTCAGGAATCCTGTTGCATTCCAGTTCAGGAAAGCAGTTGCTTCCCCCGACAAAAGTTCTTTGTACTTGATGCCGAGTTCGAGCGCCTGTGAAAATTGATCGCTGTAAAGTTTTTCCCTGTACGCACGATTCCTGAACATGTATTTCAAGATCGTTTTGAAACCGATCCTGAAATAGTTTTCAGAAGTATTTCGAATCCCGATCGCATTTTGAGGGTGAATACGGTATTTCATCAGCGGTGACGGAATACAGGTGATCGTGCCGATCGCAGCGCAGGTGAACAGCAGCCAGTGATCGTGGAGGTTCAGGAAATTTTTCGTGCTTAGCGTTTTGTTCAGCAGCGCACGGTTGAACAGGATGTTGCATCCCGGAACATAATTCCTGAGAAAAAAGATCTGTTGTCCATCTGTATTCCTGTAGCCTGTGGTTGGAAGAAATATTTTGCCTGCTGATTCTTCCCGATCGTTCATCAGTTCAAGATCGCCGAAGACAAGACATGGTTTTTCCGGGGACGATCCCTCGCTTTTCCGAATAGCTTCGAGCATAACGGAGATCTTATCGCTGTTCCAGATGTCATCCTGGTCACAGAACATGATATACGCTGCAGATGAAGTGTTGAGCAGTTTGGTGAATGATCCGCAAAAACCAAGGCGTGATTCCCCGGTCGAGAGTTTTATCTTGTCGGGATATTGCTGTGCGTATTCTTCAAGAATGGCGATCGTTCCGTCTGAAGATCCGTCATCACGCACGAGGAGATTCCAGTTCTCATGATCCTGGCGCAACAGGCTGTCGAGTTGCGGACGGAGAAATTTTTCGCCGTTGTAAGTAGAAAGTAAAATATCTATCCGCTCGTTCATATTCGGAATCGTGGTCCGGGGAACCGGATCAGTAGATCACATTTTTTTTCTTCAGTTTTTTTCTTTTAGCCAGGTAATCCGACAAACGTGGAAAAAGACTGAAGAACAAAAGACGGAAAGCAAGCGACCTTTTCTGGCGCACGCGGTGATAAATGAGATGATTGAGCCAGGCCTGGTTGAGATATGCTTTGTGTTTTTCCTGCATGTATGCCATCACTTTTTCATACGAACCGGAATCGATGCTGTTGATCATGGATCGCTGGCTGTACCGGTAATCAAAAAGTGTTTTATCGATGTAACGGAACCTGCATTGACCGAACGCCATGCGCAACCACAAGTCCCAGTCTTCATAACCCATCAGCGGCATTTTTTCATCGTAGCCTCCAGCTTTTTCCCAGGAAGATCTCCTGAAAATCGCACAAGCATCAATATAATTTCCGGTCATCAGTTTCTGAAGATTAAATTCACCGCTGATCATTGCTCCTTTTTTCTCCCCGAAGAATTCTCCATTCCCGTACACCACATCTGTTTGCGGATCTCCATCCAGTTCTTTTATTCCTTCGGAAATATATTCTGCGCGTATTTTATTGTCGCAGTCAAGCGGAAGAATGTAAGGAGCGCTCGCGTTGCGAATGCCGGTATTCCTTGCGGCGCCGAGTCCTTTGTTTTGCTGGTGAATCACTATGTAATTTTTCGACTGCAATTCTTCCATGTAACGCAAGGTCGGTTGATCAGTAGAACCATCATCGACAATAATAATTTCGAACCGTTCTTTTCCGGGAATGGAAGAAATGTTTTCGAGCGCCTCACGCAGAAAATCTCCCTGGTTGAAACAGGGAATGATAATGGATATTTTCAGTGAAGGATTCATGCGGGCTTTTTGCTGACAATGACATAATTCATGGTGTTGCTCTCGTCAGGATGTTTCCTGTTGAGCCGCAGAAAAAAACGGTTGTGAAGTCTGCGCATCCATTTCCACCGGGTGAGTCGTGCGGGCATGGTATGCAGGATCACCTGTCCGAGCAGCAGCCATTTTCCGCCGTTCGAACGGATCTCTTCAACGGAGAATCCCGCTTTTACAAGGATGTGTCGAAAACCGTGTTTGGTGAAACGGAAATAATCATGCGGCTCTTCGTGCAATGGCCAGTACATCGGGCCGGAAAGAATGAAATAACCACCCGGTTTGAGCAACCGAAAAGCTTCGTTCACCAAAGCCTGGTGATCGGCGACGTGCTCGATCGTTTGGGTGGAGAAGATCGTATCAAAATTTTCATTCCCCAGCGGAATGCTTGTCGCTTCACAGATCACATCCACTTTATTCTCGCTCGATTGCACAACATCACATCCTGTGTACGAGCTGATTTTTCCGCTGAACATACTTTCATACGGTTTATTCCCGCAACCAATGTCCAGCACTTTTCCTTTCGCGTATTTCGCAACGCATTCTTCGAGGTCACGGAACAGCGGTTCGTAAACAAGATAGTAGAGGTCCGAAACCGGTGTATCCCGGTAACTCCTCAGCCGTTCTATGTTTTCTTCCCTCATTCCTTCACGTTCTTATCGGTGCGACTGAAAATTTTTTCCAGGCGGTAACGGATCCAGGAGAAAGGCCTGCCTGAAAGATATTCGTAATACGCCGCCTTGTTGCTTTTGTGTTTGAAAATTTCGGGATGAACAAGCGAAGGCACCGGCATCACCTGTTTCACTAAACACTGTTCGATCTGCGGATAATTCTTTACGCTCGTTCGCTTCACGAAAAACATGATGTTCTGACGATACCACCACGAGATGTTCTCATTTTCCCAGAGCTGCATCCGCAAACAATCCACAGGCGCGAATCCATTCTCTTCAAAAAGCTGAACCCAGTAGGAAGGAAATTGTTCATTGACATGTTTGGTGCCTTCCTGTCCCGGGATCGCAGCGGAGAACAGGATCAGATCGGCGTGCGAACAGAGCGTGAGGATGAATGCGCGCGCATGAGCTGGTTCTATGTGTTCTGCTACTTCGAGTGAAGTTACGAGATCGAAATGCGTATTGTTGCGGTACGGCTTTTCAAGATCCCACGGAAAGAATTCATTTTTCGAGATCAGGAGCTGGCTGCTGTTCACGTAATCTCCATCTACGCCAGTGACAGATGACACGCCTGCTTTTTTCCATTCCGAAAGCCAGGCGCCTGTTCCACAACCGATATCCAGCACCGAAGCGGGCCGGAAATATTTCATGACCACGGGTATGACCTCACGTGCCGAGCGTACGGCGTCCGCGAGATGGTAACTGAAAAAATCATCATTATAATTTTCTGGCGTCACCGTCTGATTTTTTTACGAGATAACATCCCGATGAGTAAGCGTCGTGGATCCTTTCGCCCCGTTTATGAGCAGAAAGGTAATCATGCAGCGCGCGCGAGCATCCGTCCCACACATAATAATCGTCGAGGATGATGAGCCCGCCTTCGGCAACATGCGGAAAAAAATGTTCAAGACACACCATAGTGGAATCGTACCAGTCGCCATCAAGGCGAAGGATCGCGATCGGTTCGTTCAGTTCAAAAACGGGGATCGTTTTGTCGAACCATCCTTTTACAAGCCTGAAATTCTCAGCCCCGCTTTTTTTCATTGCTTCTTCGGCCCATTTCATTTCTGCCCGACAATTGTCGTAATAGCCTGGTGAGTTCACGTCCTTCTGCCATTTGATCGCCGATTCACCGTCTATCTCTTTCGCGGGAGGAAGGCCTTCAAAACTGTCGAACAGAAAATAATTTCTTTTCTTGCCGAGCAATTCAGCGATCCCTGCGATCATTCCGCCTCGCCATACACCACATTCGATCACGCATCCTTCAATATCGCGGAACTGATCGATGAGGGAAAGACAAGTTGTAAAATCATCTTCGGTCACCATGGTGTGATCATGGTAATGCCGGTAAATGGCAGAATGTTTTTTCTTCTCCCGTTTATCACCGAAATATTTTCTGATGTCTCTGTTGAACATATTCAGGAGATTATCCGGGATGAAGGAACGATGGCGCCATGTGCCGGAGGATGAGGGAACGTTCTTTTTTTCTGCGGACTGTCCACGATCGTAAAGCCGGCGATGCCTTTCTGCCAGTCGTACGTTTCGTTGAAATGCGGGCCCACCCACGCGCTGATCATGTAATCGCCCGGAACAAAACCATTGAGGTCGATCTCGGAAACAAATTCCGCTTCGGCATTTTCGATCGAAATGAACGGATCGAGTTCAGGTATCGCCTGGCCAACCATCGCGCCCGATCCTGTCGCAATATTGAACGCGACAAACGAATTGCGCATGGTACCGGGCGAACAGATCCTGAATTTTATTTCCAGTTTCAGCGACGGCTGTTCTCCTTTCAACGCAATGGAAATTTTTTCAAAATAAGGTTGCTCTTTTTTTCTGCTTGCCGACCATTCCGCACTGATCGATTGCGAGTTGAGATATCCGGAAATGATCGAGGCCGTTTCACCCGAAGCCTTGATCTGTCCATGCTCGAGATGAATGACCGATGAACATAAGGTCTGAACGGCATTCAGATCGTGACTGACAAACAGGATGGTTCTTCCGCTCCGGCTCACATCTTCCATTTTTCCGATACATTTCCGCTGGAATTCTGCATCACCAACCGCGAGTACTTCGTCAATGATCATGATCTCGGGCTCAAGAAAAGCGGCAACTGCGAATGCAAGGCGGAGCTGCATTCCGCTGCTGTAATGTTTGAGCGGTGTGTCGAGGAATTTTTCTGTTCCGGAAAAATCAATGATCTCATCGAATTTTTTCGAGATCTCGGCACGTTTCATCCCGAGGATCGATCCATTGAGGAAAACATTTTCTCTTCCCGAAAGTTCCGGATGGAATCCTGTTCCCACTTCGAGGAGGCTGGCGATCCGTCCGCGCACAACGATCTTGCCGGAAGTAGGAGGCGTGATCTTGGAAAGGATTTTCAGAAGAGTTGATTTGCCCGCACCGTTCTTTCCGATGATACCGATCGATTCGCCCTGTTTCACCTGGAAAGAAATTTCTTTCAGCGCCCAGAAGATCTCACTCGATGAAGCGCTTCTGCGGAAGATCGAAGCGATCGAGTCGCGTAAACTCAAATAGGGCTGATTATCATGCAGAATCCTGAATGATTTCGAGACGTTCTGAATTTCCAGGATCGGTTTCATGCAAGGTCAGCGAAATAGGTTTCAGTTTTGCGGAAATAATAGAACGCAAGCACGAGCAGGATCAGTGAGGAAGAAATACTTGCAAAAAGTAATTGTGGATCGGGCCAAATGCCGTTGAAAGAGCAACGGAAAAGTTCGATGGCGCTTGTCATCGGGTTGCAGGAAAGCAGGAACCGGAGCGCGTTGTTCTCCACGATACGCGTTGGCATGATCACCGGCGTAATGAAGAAGAGGATCTGCACAAGGAACGGAATGATGTAGCGGAAATCACGGTACTTGACCGTGAGCGCGGCAAGCAGTGTTCCCATCGCGAATGTGGAAAGAAAGGTGAGTAGAATGGCGGATGGAATTCCGATCAGCGCGTTCATTGGGTGAAAAGGAAAATGATACCATGCAAGCATAACGATCAGCAGCGGCAATCCAACGAGGAAGTCGAACAGTGATCCGAAAACGGAGGAAAGCGGAATGATGAGTCGTGGAAAATAGATCTTGCGGATGATGTGTGCGTTGGTGAGCATGCTGTTGCCCGCGTTCGTTACACCCGATGAAAAAACATTCCACAGAAGCAGGCCGATGAAGATGGAAAGCGGGTAGGGAAGATGGGTCTTGCCTTCCATCATTTTTCCGAACGTGAACGTGATCACGAACATCATGAGCAGCGGCTGAAGGATCGCCCATGCGAAACCGATCACGGTTTGCTTATATCGGATCTTGATATCCCTCCACGTGAAAAAAAAGATCAGCTCCCTGAAATGACTCAGTTCATCCAGTCCGAGACTGAATTTCTTTTCAGGAAGTATTTCATATTCCGTTCTATTCATTCCAGTCCGATAGATCGAGTCCGGTCAGCTTTTCCAGCTTTTCATTGTAGGGCCTGAAGTAATCAAGCAGCACCCGCCTGGTTTGCTCTTTCATTTGTGGATAGTCTTTCCTTGTCTTGTTCACATTCCTCAGCATTTCACCGACACCGTATGCGGTCTGATCCGGCAGAATATTCCTCGCTACCCGTTTCAGCGGATTCTCATTCTGGAGGAGCTTTTTGAGCATGCGTGCATAACGGTAAGAAGACACTTTCTTGGTCTCATTGTATTTTTTACTCACATCGGGAATGAAATTCTCATTTACGCCGAGCTTGTGAAAGCAGGTTCTGCACAATGCTGCCGGATCTTTACTGAAGTTTTCGAAAAGCTCAACAGTGATGTTCTCCTTCGGGAAAATGGAATAAAGATTTTCGAGATGTTCGGCATATTTACTCATTCCGATCAGGAGTTTATATCTCCAGTCATCAGCATATTTTCCGGGATGGAGAATGAGATCTTCGAGTATGTCGAATGCGTCGCGGATGGAGCCGCTGTTCCGTTCCATCAGGAAAGCCGAGTAGGTGCGCTCAATGGGATGGCGGAGAATGCAAACGGTTTTCACCTGGCTGTTATGGTGATGGAGTTTCTTCAGTCCTTCCGCGCTGCTGTACAGCAAGGCATTTTTCGCGACGAATAATTTGTGCTTGTCGGGCTTTACGAAATATTTTTTGATCGCACGTTCGAAATTGCCAGAGTGCTCATCTGGGTCTGCGAAGTAGCTGAATTCTTTTTGTGGATGGGTCTGGAGCTGAGGGTGCTCCCCAAGATAGTGTTTGAGCGAAGTTGTCCCCGCTTTTTGTGCACCTACTATCATTAACTCGATCCTGCCAGTGTTTAATACCTTTGCCGGGGCCATAGAAGATACCAAGTTAACAACAATTTCAGAATGAAACCGGAGATAATTTTCGCTTCACAGAACAAAGGCAAAACCAGTGAAATAGCCACGCTCATCGGCGACAGATTCCAGTTGCTGAACCTCGCTGACAAGGGAATTGTGCAGGAACTCGATGAGCCGTTCGACACGCTTCAGGAAAATGCCCTGTGCAAAGCGAAACAGGTTTTTCAAATGACGGGCATTCCTTCTTTCGCCGATGACACCGGGCTCGAGATCGATGCGCTCAATGGAAAACCGGGTGTATATTCAGCACGGTACGCCGGAGAAGAAAAAGATCCGCAGAAGAATATGGATAAAATCCTCGCCGAACTGCACGGTTCTCCCAATAGAAAAGCGCGGTTCCGCACCGTGATCGCTTTTGTGGACGGACAACAGGAGAAAATATTCGAAGGTGAAGTCATCGGAACGATCACACTGGAGAAACACGGAAAAAAAGGATTCGGATATGATCCGGTCTTCCGTCCGGATGGATCGGAAAAAACATTTGGTCAAATGGAAATGGAAGAGAAGAATAAATTCAGTCACCGGGCAAGGGCGATGGAGAAATTCATTGCGTTTCTCAATACGAATAGTTAATGGCTAATAGCTAATAGTTAATAGATAAAATACGGATTCAGCGGTGCCGTGAACATTTGTTCACTCGAATTACCGAAAACCAATCGCTCCTGTCAACCATTAACTATTAGCCATTAGCTATTAACTATTAACTGAGAATACAGTTATCCAGTTTTCAACAACACTTCTTCAAAGTGACAGACCGGGCCATTCAGCATGAAATAACTTTACTTCATGCATCGAGCAAGGCGATATTTTCTTTTTTGCATTTGCTTTTTTATTCTTTCCTGCGCGACGAAAGAAGACGGGGCTAAAACAGATTCAATTCCTGCGCACCCGGTCAAATCGAAAATTGCTTCCGTGTTGCCGCATGATTCCGTTGGGAAGAAAAAGCATGATACGATCTTTAAAATCGCAGATTTTCTCGTCGAAGGATATGATGGGCTGGTGCTTGAAGTGAGTGATAATCGGCATCCGGTCCCATTCGAGAAAATGAAAAGTAAAGGTGATACGCTTTATTCGGATTCGCGTTATACACTTCTCGGGAATTTTGACGAAGTGAGCAATCGTATTGTCTATCTCAAATATCCAAAGGCGGCAAAATTTGAACAGCATCCGGTAGATTCGGTCTATCGCGGAATTCTGGCAAAGCCGGATTTCAAAACCGATCGTAAAGCACTCTGGTATGTAACAATGGTCAAGTCGGAATGCAGAACGGAAGGTGTGAATTTTGCCGGGCATTATACACTCGCGACGATCGGGTGCGGATGCCCGTGCCAGGTGATCGTCGTAATTGATCGCATTACGGGGAGGATCTATTTTTCGTCATTGCCAAAGATGATGAAAGAAGGAGTTGCAAATGAAGATTTCAGGGCCGACAGCAGGCTGGTTCGGATCAATATTGGATTGGATGATGAGCACCCTGGATACTATTCGGATTTTTATGGGGGAGCGTGTTTTTATGAATGGAGAGATTCTGTATTCGTCAAGGCCAGGTAACTGAATAGTTTTTAACAACAGTTATTCAAAACCTCTGTTGGCCAAACTCTTCTCTCGCTCTCAAAATCCTATCTTTGTTTCCATTATGAAAATACGTGTCGGGATCATTTTCGGGGGCTTCTCAAAAGAGCGTGAAATTTCTTTTGCAGGCGGACGTACCGTCTATGATAATCTCGACAAAACGCTCTTCGAACCGGTCCCTGTTTTTGTAGATTCCTTCGGGAATTTTGTGCTGCTCAACTGGGAATTCATTTACAAAGGAAGCATCCGCGATTTTTATCCGCCGGTGGAATTTGTTCCGAATTCGCCGGGCGAATTCCAGGTGTATGCTGAAAGTCTCAACCCGGATGAGAAAACCATCGACGCGATGATCAACGCGCTTGGAAAAAAACTTCTTCCTTCCGATCTCAAAAAAGAATTTGACTTCGCTTTTCTCTGTCTCCACGGAATTTTTGGCGAGGACGGAAAGATCCAGG
The DNA here is from genome assembly GCA_035496135.1 of Bacteroidia bacterium. Classification (GTDB taxonomy): domain Bacteria; phylum Bacteroidota; class Bacteroidia; order Palsa-965; family Palsa-965. The sequence goes on along the minus strand of DATJEX010000166.1, from coordinate 1,127 downwards.
GAATGCTCGAGTCACTCGGTATTCCATATTCCGGCAGCGGCATTCTTCCTTCCGCCATCGGGATCAATAAAGCGGTGCAGAAACAATTAATGGTGAATGCCGGATTCAATTCACCGGAATTCTTTTCAGTCAAACGAACTGAATGGTCGGCTGCGGAAGAGAAGAATGTTTTTGAGAAAGCAAAGAAAGAGATCGGATTTCCACTTGTTGTCAAAGCTGCCAACCAGGGCTCATCGATCGGTGTCACGATCCTCCAGAAAGAAAGCCCGGAAGATCTTATTTCTGCCGTGGAGAAAAGTTTTTTCAATCGTGAGATAAAATCTGCAGACTGGAAAGCGCTTTCTGCTGATGATAAAAATGAATATGTGCGTGTGCTTGCGGACATACGCGAGGGCATAGGAATGCCGGTGGAATTGCATGCGAATAAAAAATCCACTTTGATCCATCATCCGGATGATCTGCTGAATAAGATCGAAAAGAGTTTTGCAGACGGCGCTTCTGAAATTTTTCTCTCTTCGCTTGATAGTGAATCGGAAGTACTCATCGAAGGATTCATCCAGGGAAAAGAATTTTCCTGCATCGTTGTCGAAGATGAAAATGGAAATCCTGTCGCCCTTCCGCCGACAGAGATCCGCAAAGGCAAAGAACTTTTTGATTACCGTTCCAAATATCTCCCCGGACTTTCGCGCAAGATCACGCCGATCGAATTGCCGGATGAGCAAATTGAAAATATCCGGAAAGAATGCGAGCGTTTATTTTCTGCACTTCATTTTGATGTGTACGCACGCATTGACGGATTTATTTCAACCGATGGAAAAATTTTCCTGAACGATCCGAACACAACTTCGGGAATGATGCCTTCTTCCTTTTTCTTTCACCAGGCGGCAGAGATCGGATTGAATCCTTCACAATTTCTGACCTACATCATCCGGACTTCATTGGTGGTGCGCATCGACGCGGATAAAAATGCGAAGCGATACGATCATTTGCTTCGTGAACTTGATGAAGCGATCGATCATTCCAGGTCAAAGAGTGAAAAGAAAATACGCGTTGCGGTCATTCTGGGTGGATATTCTTCCGAAAGACATATTTCCGTTGAGAGCGGAAGAAATATTTACGAGAAACTT
>DATJEX010000165.1:0-9147 GCA_035496135.1 Bacteroidia bacterium | reverse complement strand
CTCGAGATTTTTTACGCTTGTCTTTACACTCGTCGCAAATGCCGTATCGCGCATGAGTACTCCAATCGTTCCCGTGGTATCTGTTGCCAGGGTGGTGGCGAGCGCACTCGTGATGACCGTTGAATATTCACTGCTCTCCCGCAGATTTTCCATGGTCTCCGCAAAACTGTTGGCAAGCGAAGTGTCGGTGAACAATGAGCCAGCAATACTCTCGTTCAAATTGATCTCTTTGGTCAAACGCTGAAAGTCGGCCGAGAGCAAGGTAAGCCTATCGCTGGTCAGTTTCACATTCGAAATGATCTGCCTGAAATCGGAAGCGGCCGAACTGTCGCCCATCAATGATTGAAATATTCCGTTGCTGCTGTTCATCTTTCCGCTCAGTTCGGCAAGATTCTTCGTGATCACTGCGGCATTATCATTGGTATTCAGCAACTGTTCAATGATCTGTTCCGTGTTGAACGGGTCGATCGATTCGAGTGTCGCATTCTCCGCGACCATCGTCCTGCTCTTGTGCTGCGGCACGATGTTCAGCAATTTGTTTCCCACCAATCCTTCCGTCGCGATGTACACGATGCAATCATTCATGATGAAGGGCTGCATGTCCTTCTCGATCTTCATGTCAACCCGTATCATCGAATCATTGAGGAAAGTTGTTCCTTCCACGATGCCGACCTTCGCTCCGGCAAAACGGACGAAATCACCCGCACGGAGTCCGTTGATATCACTGAAGATGGTACTCACGTGAAATGTCTTCACGTACATTTCTTCCTTTCTGCCGATAAAAAATATACCAATGATAAAAAGGACGATGCCTCCACTTACGAAAATGCCGAGAAACGTTTTTTTTCTTAATGACTTTTTCATTCTTCTGTTATTTGTTTTCTTGCGAAGTGGTTATCAGATCATGTGAAAAATATTTGAAATCTGGACGATCACCATGTCGATAATGATCACCAGCAGCAATGAAGTGACCACTGCCCTGTTCGTAGCGCGGCCGACTCCTTCTGTCCCTTTGTTCGAAGTGAATCCCTGGTAGCACGCGATGATCCCAACAGTGAAACCGAATAAAACAGATTTGATCAGCGAAGGGATCACATCATCAAATGTGAGTTTCTCGACCACCTGGCTGAAAAAAAGTGTGATGGAGCTCGAACCGCGGATATTCGCACCTGTGAATGAACCGAAGAGTGAGATCACATCCGCATAAACGACGAGAACAGGAATGATGATCGTTGCACCGATGATGCGCGTAACGACGAGGAATTTGAATGGGTTGGCACCGCAAACTTCCATCGCGTCGATCTGTTCCGTCACTTTCATCGAACCGAGTTCGGCGCTGATGTTGGAACCGATATTCCCGGCACAGATCAGCGCGGTGATGAGCGGCCCTACTTCCCGGATGATCGTGACAGCCGACATAGAAGGAATGTAAGCGCCCGCGCCGAACTCAACGAGTGCAGGACGCGATTGCAGCACGATCACAATTCCCATGACGAACGCGGTGATACTTACCGGAACAAGCGACTTGATCCCGATATCGTAAGACTGGTTCATGATCTCACCGATCTGAAACGGCGGCGTAAATGCTTCTTTCATGAAACGAAAGAAGAATTGAACGATATCGGCGAGCGCGATGAAGTTATTCTTCAACCGTTCACCAAAACCGGGTTTCTTCTGCGTGATAACAGGCAATGCTTTTTCCTGGTCTTCCATGTTGATTTGAGCGGTAAGTGTCCTGGTGATCAAACACAACACGAAACTATTCCACATCCATCACGCCGTAAATGCACTTACTCAGCGGCAAAACTGATTATTGTCAGGAATCGAATGTGGAATGAAGGACACTAATCGGTATCAGATGACAAATTGAGTACGGTCATTTCTTTGAAAATAGAAACCTGTTTTTTTTGTAATACAAAAATCATCACCATGAAACGAGTAAAATTTTCCGGAACAGATCCGAACGAAAAACAATTCGCTGAAGAAGTCAGAAAGAATGTGAACGCGTATTTCAGGGAGAATGGAATTTCCACCCGCGGAAATGCTACGATGTACATCAAGACCTTCGTGATGCTCTCGCTTTACCTGGCTCCGTTCATCATTCTGCTGAGCGTTCATACGGGTGTATGGATCGGCATTGCGTTCGTTATCCTGATGGGCATCGGGGAAGCCGGCATAGGAATGTCGGTGATGCACGATGCCGCACATGGATCTTATTCCGATAATAAATTCGTCAATGAAGTATTCGCCTCCACTATGTACCTGATGGGCACGAATAAATTCAACTGGAAGATCCAGCACAATATCCTGCATCATACTTTTACAAATATCTACGGTTTCGATCCGGATATTGAGACGAAAGCAGTGATCCGCCTGTGCAGTCACGCACCTGCACGGAAATACCAGCGGTTCCAGCAGTATTACGCCTTTTTCTTTTACGGATTGATGACACTGGCGAAGCTGCTTTCGGATCTCGGTCAACTTCTGGAATTCAACCGTGATGGAATAACGGAAGAGCAGCACCGCAAACCGGGCAAAGAAGTTTTCAAACTCGTTGTCATCAAGATCGCCTACTTCGCCATCATACTCGGTCTCCCATTCCTGTTCACATCCTACACCTGGTGGCAGATCCTGATCGGTTTCTCCATTCTCCATTTAACAGCAGGAATGATCATGAGTACGGTGTTCCAGATGGCGCATGTAGTGGAAGGAACGGATCAACCGCTTCCGGATGCGAATGGCGTGATCCACATGGACTGGATGGCTCACCAGCTGCACACCACTTCAGATTTCGCGAGAAATAATTTCATTCTCAACTGGTATGTGGGCGGATTGAATTTCCAGATCGAACATCATCTCTTCTCCAACATCTGTCATGTGCATTATAAAAAGATCGCTCCCATCGTTGAACGGACCGCGCGTCAATTCGGTTTGCCTTACAACCTGAAACCAACGTTTGGTTCCGCACTGGCTTCACATGCACGTCGACTGAAAACATTAGGAGAATTGCCACCGGAACCACAGCCGGCATTTCATCTGTAGAGATCTCTTCGCTGATAAAGCCGGTCAACTCTTTCATAAAAGAACGACAACAGAAGATGAATTCTGTTGTCGTTCTTATTTCTGGTTATGCAAGACTATTCCGAAGCAGATCGCTTCATTTACAGTTCATTTTTGGTAGCTGATTTCGTCAATTGTGTTTCGAGTGCTTTGACGGTAAGCGCAACCGCTTCCTCGAATGTTTCACAGTTTTTTTTCGCGATCAGTTCATTTCCGGGAATACGGAGTTTGATCTCGCAGACCTTATTGTGATGCGTATCCGACTTGTCGAGTTTGAGGAATACATCACCAAATTCAACTTCGCTGTGATGATCGAATAGCTTTCCGACTTTCTCATGGATGAGATCGAGCAGCGGCTGGCGTGCAGTGAAGTGCACGGACTGGATGTTGATATTCATAGATAAAATGTTTTAATAGTTTCTTTATTCATTGTGCTTACAAAGGTGCGGCAAATGATGCGCTGTAAAATGACCGCGATCACCCCGGTAAGTAAATGTAGTCAATTAGAAATGTCCGAAGTGGAAACTTTACTGAATCCATGAATGATGAAATAAACGGTGGCGCTGATCGCTGCAGCAAAGAAACACCAGACGGAAATGACATACCCTTCGAAAAAAACCTGCGATACTATGTAAGAGGCAAGGACAGCAAGGCCCAGCAATTTCATCCGTTTTCCGGAAGAGACGAAAGGCGGCAACACGGTCGGAATAAAATAAAGTACAGCGCAGAACCATTTCAGCACAAGCGGAAAATCGAGTCCGTAAAAAACATGATGGCCACGGATACTTGCATGAACCGGGAATCGCAACAGGCATGATCCGAGATAAACGGAAACGACCGCACCGATCAGTATCATTGCCATTACGATTTTTTTCCTGGCAGGATTCTTCTCCATCACGAATACCGCGACGGGAACCCATAAGGGCCAGACGACATGCGCGAAGAACAGAAAAATATGCGCGGGAATATTATGTTCGCCGGCATCTCCTCCGCTCTTGAGTGACAACCACACAAATCCTTCTGTGAATTGCTGAATGGCAAACACCAGCGGGATCGCCGCGAACATCAACTGATCTTTGCTTTTTACTTTCCGGAAAGTGATCGCCGAAGTGGTGACAAGCACCGCGCTCAAACCAAAACTGGCACTGGCAGAAAAACACATCTTGTAGTTCGTATTAGGCACGCTGAAACTCACTGGATCCACAGCATGGCGTTGAACTGCAATGATGCACTGCAATGATACGCCTTTATTGAAAGGCCATACAACAGGAATATCATTCCTGCTCACGACAAGGATCATATAACATCGGAACATCCTGGGAAAACCTCATTTCAGAAAACCTGACAAAGGTCATGTGGAGTGAATAACAGGGTCATATGCCATTGTTGTCAACAAGGCAATATTTGTCATGTTGTTTTGAACAGAACAAACAACACCGCTGAACATGCCTGTTTCACCCTTGAAATCCTTCCTCAATGAAGTTTCAGAGATCGCCCGTTTCACAGGGAGATTTGTGACAGATGGATTGCGGCCGAGATACGAGATCCGTGAATTCGTGCGCCAGTGTTTTTTCATCGGCTACAAATCATTCGCACTGGTCGGAATAACAGCGTTCATCATGGGACTGGTCATCACGATCCAGTCGCGTCCGACACTTGTTGAATTCGGAGCGGAAGCGTGGTTGCCGAAAATGGTTTCGGTTTCGCTCGTGCGCGAGATCGCACCCGTGATCACCGCACTCATCTGCGCAGGCAAGATCGGTTCCGGAATTGGTGCTGAACTCGGATCCATGCGTGTCACAGAACAGATCGACGCGATGGAAGTTTCCGGAACAAATCCTTTCAAATATCTCGTTGTGACCCGCGTGTTCGCTGCCACACTCATGATCCCCATCCTGGCTTTACTCGCCGACGCGGTTTCGCTGTACGGAAGTTATCTCGGCGCGAACATACGCGGCATCATCAGCTGGAAACTGTTCTGGAGCGAGGTGTGGGATGTATTGGCCTACAGCGATCTTGTTCCTGCCGTCATCAAAACATTCTTCTTCGGTTTCGCGATCGGAATTGTCGGATGTTATAAAGGATATTTTACAGCAGGTGGAACCGAAGGCGTTGGCAGATCGGCCAATGCTGCTGTTGTCATGGCTTCCTTTTTTGTTTTTCTCATCGACCTCATCGCTGTACAGATCACTGATGTTTTAAATCTCAACTGATGGAAACAGGAACTGAAGATGTGATCACGATACGCGGACTCTGCAAATCATTCGGAGAGAACCGCGTACTGCGGAATTTTGATCTTGACCTGCACAAAGGCGAGAATCTTGTCGTGCTTGGAAAATCGGGATCAGGAAAATCCGTCCTGATCAAATGCATCATCGGACTGATGACCCAGGATGAAGGATCGATCAGGATCTTCGGACAGGAAGTCGCTGAAATGAAACGTGCCGAGCTGGACAAGATGAGAAAAAAAGTAGGATTCCTTTTCCAGAGCAACGCGCTGTATGATTCCATGACGATCCGCGAGAATCTTGAATTCCCATTGCGCAGACACGGAAAAGAACTGGAGCGGAAAGAGATCGACAGCCTCGTGATGGAAGTACTCACCAACGTTGGACTCGAGCAAACAGTAGACATGATGCCTTCCGAATTATCAGGCGGGATGCGCAAGCGTATCGCACTCGCACGTACACTCATCCTGAAACCGGAAGTCATCCTTTATGACGAACCCACCACCGGACTCGACCCGGTAACCGGGCGCGAGATCAGCCAGCTGATGGTGGACATGCAGAAAAAATACAACACCTCGTCCATCATCATTTCGCACGATGTGAATTGTGTGCGCATCACTTCCAACCGCGTGGTATTGCTGATCAACGGTGTTTGTTACGCTTCAGGACAATGGAATGAACTTGCAGAATCAGATGACCCTCAGATAAAACAGTTTTTCAAATGAAAAAAGAAACCAACAGAAATATAAGACTCGGGATATTCGTACTCGCAGGTACTTTATTCCTGGTTGTCGCGCTGTATATGATCGGCAGCAAACGGAATTTATTCGGCAATACCTTCACGCTCCACGCCGATTTCAGGACCGTAAACGGATTGATGGCCGGCCACAACGTCCGTTTTTCCGGGATCGATGTCGGAACAGTGAAGAGCATCGAATTCAACAATGACAGTTCCGTAACGGTGGATATGATCATTGAAGAAAAATACAAATCGCGGATCAAAAAGAATTGTATCGCCGAGATCGGAACCGACGGATTGATGGGAAACAAACTGGTCAACATCAATCCTGTTTCAGGGAACGCGCTTCACGTGGAAGATGGCGACATTCTTCAGACGCAACAACCGATAGAAACGGATGATATGATCCGTACACTCAGTCTCACGAATGAGAACATGAAGGTCATCACCGACGACCTGAAAAAGATCACGGCAAAGATCAATAACAGCAATTCCATCTGGAGTCTTCTCGCAGATACAATAGTATCCCAGAATATCCGCGATGCGATCGTCAGCATCCGCATAACCGGTGCCAACACCGCGCTGGTGACCGGCGATCTCTCCAGGATCTCACAGAACATCCGCGCAGGTAAAGGTTCGATCGGCGCACTGGTTGCCGATACAACGTTCTATGGCCAGCTGCATCAATCCGTTGTGAATATCAAATTGATCAGTGATCGGATGGCTATCATATCCGGAGACATGAGTGACTTCACCACACAGGTGAAGAACGGAGAGGGAACAGTGGGCATGCTGATGATGGATACGACGTTCGTCGGAAACCTGAATTCAAGTGTTGTCAATCTCAAAGCCGGAACTGATAATTTCAATCAGAATATGGAAGCGCTCAAACACAGTTTTCTTCTCCGCCCCTATTTCAGAAAACAGGATAAAGACAAATTGCCGAAGGATAATTAGAAATAATTCTGTCATCGCTCAGCGAGAGATGTGGAATTCAAATAAAACAAAATTGAAAAAGACAAATAACAGAAAGCGCTGGTCGTGTTTCAATTCGATCAGCGCTTATCGTTCAGATATTAATTGAAGTTCGGAAAATTCCCGATCAATAAGCGGTCCATCCCGCATCTGCAACCACCACTGCTCCATTCATAAGGCTTGACTTTTCTCCGGCAAGAAACAAAGCGACTTCCGCAATTTCTTTCGGCTCCCCGGTCCTGATGTTGGTCCCCAAACCGAGACTGAGTTTCGCATAACCCAACGCATTCGGATTCATTCCTTCGCCGATATTGGTATTCACGCCGCCCGGTGCGATCACATTGCAGCGAATTCCTTTATCGCCATACATGAACGCGATATTTTTGCTCAATCCGATGAGCGCATGTTTTGATGTCGTGTACGCGACACCGGCGCGCGAACCATTCAATCCCCCGACGGAAGAAATATTCACGATACTTCCTCTCCCCTGTTTCAGCATAATGGGAACGACGAGCCTGCAGAGATAGAATGGCCCGTTGATATTCACGCCCATCACATGATCCCACATCTCGTTCGTCGCATCGGCCACGGGCATGAAATTATCGAGCACGCCCGCGTTGTTCACAAGCACGTCGATGCCTTCATATTTTCTCATCGCAGCATCGATCATTTTCCTTGCATCATCTTCTTTAGACACATCACCGGTGACAGAAATGATCTCTCCTTTATCCGAACGGATTGCATTCACCAGTTCTTGCAGGCGTTTTTCATTGACATCCGTGGCCACGACTTTCGCTCCTTCTGAAGCGAACAGTGCCGCGATGGCTTTTCCCATCCCTGATCCTGCACCGGTGACCAGCGCTACTTTGTTCTCGAGTGATCTCATGCGTTTTGCTTTTTATTATGATTGATATTCTTTTTCTGTTTTGCCATTTCTTCTTCCGCACGATTCATATTCTCCACACCTTTCAATAACGCATCGGCATTGAAAGAAATACTATTGATGCCTTCTTCCACCAGGAATTGCGCGTAATCCGGAAAATCACTTGGAGCCTGCCCGCACAAACCGGCCGGTATTCCTGCCGCTTTTGCTTTCCTGATCAACGTGGCAATAAGTTGCCTTGCCGCTTCATCCTTCTCATCGAATAACGGGCTGATCACCGCATTATCACGATCGATGCCGAGGGTTAATTGAGTGAGATCGTTGGAACCGATGGAAAATCCGTCGAACACTTTCGCGAATTCTTCGGCGAGCAGCACGTTGGAAGGAATTTCCGCCATCACATAAATTTCCAATCCGTTCTTTCCTCTTTTCAAACCGTTCTTTTCCATTTCGGCCACCACTTTTTTTCCTTCTTCCACTGTTCTGCAGAATGGGATCATGAGTTTCACATTGGTCAATCCCATTTCATCACGCACACGTTTCATTGCGAGACATTCCAGGCGGAAACCATCTTTGTAGCGATCGTTGTAATAACGCGACGCACCACGGAAACCGATCATCGGGTTCTCTTCCTGCGGTTCGAATTCTTTTCCGCCGAGCAGGTTCGCATATTCGTTCGTTTTGAAATCACTCATGCGTACAATGACTTCGCGCGGATAGAATGCGCACGCCATTGTTGCCACAGCCATTGAAAGCTGATCGATGAAATATTTTTTCTTATCGGGGTATGATTCCGTGATGACCGCTATTTCACTTTTTGCTGCGATATCTTTCAGTTCCCTGAATTTCACCAGTGCCATGGGGTGAATGCGGATCGTATTGCTGATCACGAATTCAAGACGCATCAGCCCAACTCCTGCTGACGGAAGAAAAGAAAGCGCGAAAGCATTCCCGGGATCGGCTGCGATGAGCAACGGTTTGACCGATGGCATTCGCATACTGCGGAGATCATATTCCTTTTCATCCCATTCAAGTTTACCGTCATACACTGTTCCTGTTTTTCCCTTTGCGCAGGAAACCGTGATGAGTTGCCCGTCTTTTATTTTTTTCGTCGCATCTCCGGTTCCTACAACGGCGGCAAGTCCGAGTTCGCGCGCCACGATGGAAGCATGACTTGTTCTTCCGCCTTTGTCCGTGACGATCGCTGAAGCTTTTTTCATGATCGGATCCCAATCCGGATTGGTAATTCCTGTGATCAGGAT
>DATJEX010000164.1:0-5754 GCA_035496135.1 Bacteroidia bacterium | reverse complement strand
TCGACCGCATGACCTCCGGCTGGCAGAATTCAGACCTCGTGATCATTGCCGCACGTCCTGCGATGGGTAAAACAGCATTCGTGCTTTCACTCGCGAGAAACGCAGCGGTTGATTTCAAAAAGCCAGTCGCGGTTTTCTCATTGGAGATGGCATCGGTGCAATTGGTGCAGCGTCTTATCTCGAGTGAATCGGAATTGCCTGCTGAGAAATTGCGCAAAGGACAATTGGAAGATCACGAATACCAGCAAATGCACGTGAAGATCGGCAAGCTTTCCGAAGCGCCGCTTTTCATTGACGATACGCCTGCACTTTCCATTTTTGAATTGCGCGCAAAATGCCGCCGTCTCAAACAGCAGCACGATATTCAGTTAGTCGTCATCGATTATCTCCAGCTGATGACCGCCGGTTCGGAACAGAATCGCAATGGAAACCGTGAGCAGGAAATTTCCACGATCTCCCGTTCGCTCAAGAGCATTGCCAAAGAATTGAATATTCCTATTCTTGCACTTTCACAGTTGAGCCGTGCCGTGGAAACACGCGGTGGCGATAAACGTCCGCAGCTTTCCGACTTACGTGAATCGGGAGCGATCGAGCAGGATGCCGACATGGTGCTCTTCATTCACCGTCCCGAATATTACCAGATCACCGTCGACGCGGAAGGAAATTCCACAGCGGGAATGGCCGAGATCATGATCGCAAAGCACAGGAATGGAGCTGTCGGAAGTGTGAATCTCCGCTTCGTTGACCGTCTCGCGAAATTCATGGATGTTCAGAATGAATTCGGAGGAGCGAACACACTTTCTTCCGACGGAACTTACAACGCATCTGCAGGCATTACACCAAACGATGATTTCGGCGGCAATGTCATCCGCGGATCGAAAATGAACGATATCGAGGAAGATCCTTTCTAAAAAGGGAACGAATTACGAATCTTCACGAATATTCCAATCGCCGATTATCATTTACAAACATCGCCGATCCATATTTCTGTATTAATTCGTAATCCGTACCCTATCCTTTCTGTTAAAAAAATCCAACATCCGTCTTCCGATTTCCGTCTTCTGTCTTCATTGGGAACGCTTTTTGTAATTTTAGAGAATAGAATGAAGAAGTTCCTCTCCATATTTTTATTGTGTGTGATGATCGTTCCGCTGAAAGCGACGTACCTGCTCATTCCGATGGACGACGCGCAGAAGGATCATCTGAAATCGTACGGGCTTGTTTATTGGGTGCTGGAACAAGGTGGAGAAGCGCAATGGTTATTGAATTACCGTTACGGAAGTTTTCTCATCACGTACGACAAAGCGTTCGAGCTGGAATGCAATACACGTGGTGTGTCGTATGAAACACTTCCCGATGCACAAGCGAATGATATTCTCACGCAGATCTCTTCTCCTGAAGTGAACATGGATGCGGTGAAGCTGGAAAAACCACCGAAGATCGCCGTGTATTCTCCACCTGATAAACAACCATGGGACGATGCGGTGACGCTGGTGTTGACGTATGCTGAAATTCCTTACCATATCGTCTACGATGAGAAAGTCTTGAACGATTCGCTCGCGACGTACGACTGGATCCATTTGCACCACGAGGATTTCACGGGACAATACGGAAGATTCTACGCCGGTTTCTCGACGCAGCCCTGGTATCGTCAGCAGGTAGCGACGGACGAAGGACTCGCTTCGAAACTCGGTTACAAGAAAGTTTCGGAAATGAAATTGGCGGTGGTGAAAAAGATCCGCGATTTTGTCGCAGGAGGAGGGTTCATGTTCGCGATGTGTTCGGCGACCGATTCCTACGACATCGCGCTCGCTGCGGAAGGGGTGGACATCTGCGACCGCATGTATGATGGCGACGGAATGGATCTCGACATGAATTCAAAACTGAATTATGCGAATTGTTTCGCGTTCCAGAATTTCAAACTGAAAACAAATTCAACGGAATATGAATTCTCCGACATCGACACGTATGAAACGAGAATGCAGAAAGGCGTGACGGAGACGAATGATTATTTCACGCTGTTTGAATTCTCGGCGAAATGGGATCCGGTTCCGACGATGTTGTGCCAGGATCATGCGAATCTCATCAAAGGTTTCTGGGGACAGACCACAGGATTCGATGAAGCGCTGATCAAACCGGGCGTCCTCATCATGGGCGAGAACAAAGCCATCAACGAAGCGCGGTACATTCACGGCGATTACGGAAAAGGGATGTGGACTTTCTACAGCGGCCACGATCCGGAAGATTACCAGCATCGTGTGGAAGAACCACCCACGGATCTTTCTCTCTACCCGAATTCTGCAGGATATCGTTTGATCCTGAATAATGTGCTCTTTCCTGCAGCGAAGAAGAAACATCAGAAAACGTAATTACCAATTACTCAATTACCAATTACCAATTACCAATTCGCATAACCATCGAATTGACGCCTAAGGATTACCTTTCTCAATTGGTAATTGGTAATTGAGTAATTGGTAATTTTGATCTATGCATAAGGCGGGTTTTGTAAACATCATCGGTAATCCAAATGTGGGGAAGAGTACGCTGATGAATGCGTTAGTAGGTGAGCGGATCTCCATCATTACTTCGAAAGCACAGACGACGCGTCACCGCATTATGGGTATCGTGAATGGCGAGGATTTCCAGGTTGTTTATTCCGATACGCCCGGCATCATTGTTCCCAAATACAAATTGCAGGAAGGAATGATGTCGTTCGTGGGAACTGCACTGGCCGATGCGGATGTGTTGCTGATCGTGGATGATCTTTCTGAAGACAGGGTCATCGAAGAAAAAACATTCACGCGGATCAAGGAATCGAAAGTTCCGTCGCTGATCATTCTCAATAAGACCGATCTCGTAAGTTTTGAACGCGTCGCATCGCGAACAGCTTGGTGGAAAAAAGAATTTCCCGACGCGGAGATCATTCCGGCATGCGCGCTGAAAGGAGCGGAAGCTGAATTGATCCTGCAGAAAATAATTTCCATGCTGCCCGAGCATCCGCCATACTTTCCGAAAGATGAATTGACGGATCGGCCGGAGCGATTTTTTGTATCTGAAATTGTAAGAGAAAAGATCCTGCTGAATTTCAGCCAGGAAATTCCGTACAGCTGCGAAGTGGTGGTGGAAGATTTCATTGAAGGAGAACACCTCGTGAAGATCCGCGCGAATATTTTTGTGTCGAGAGAATCACAGAAAGCGATCCTGCTCGGGCACAAAGGAGAATCGATCAAGAATCTCGGCATCGAATCGCGGAAAGACATTGAGAAATTCCTGCAGAAGAAAGTTTACCTCGAATTATTCGTGAAAGTGGATAAAGACTGGAGAGACAGTGAAAGGCAGTTGAAGCGGTATGGTTACTTATGAGGGAAGGATTACAGATCCGTACAGAAATTGACAGATTACGGATTCAGACTGATGTACGGAGTAAAAAGTGATCATTTGTAAATCTGTTTAGATCCGTAATCTGTCAATCTCCGTTTTAAATCCGTAATCCTTCCCCCAAATCCTTAGTATCTTTACAGCCATATGTCAGATCTTATTGCCATTATAGGCCGTCCGAATGTAGGGAAGTCAACACTTTTCAATCGTCTTGTCGGGCATCGCCAGGCTATCGTCGATTCAGTTTCCGGTGTTACACGCGATCGTCATTACGGACGTTGTGAGTGGAACGGAAGGGAATTTGCCGTGGTGGACACTGGTGGATACATCGATGGTTCCGACGATATCTTTGAAGCGGAGATCAAACGGCAAGTGAAGATCGCGATCGAAGAAGCGACGATGCTGTTGTTCGTGGTGGATGCAAACGAAGGAATCACGCCGCTCGACGAGGAAGTCGCCGATATGATCCGCAGGAGCAAAAAGAAGATCTATCTCGTCGCGAATAAAATTGACACAGGCGACAAAACGTTGAACGCAGCTGAATTTTACCAGATGGGTCTCGGCGATCCGTGGCCGGTTTCCGCAAGCAATGGAAACGGAAGCGGCGAGTTGCTGGATGATATTGTGAAGAATCTGAATCCGGAAGAAGAGAAGCGGGATGAGAATCTTCCGCGTATCGCTATTGTCGGAAGACCGAATGCAGGAAAATCTTCCATTGTGAATGCGCTGCTTGGAATCGAAAAGCATATCGTTACGGAGATCGCAGGAACAACACGTGATTCCATTGATACCAGGTTCAGTGCTTTCGGTTTTGACGTGGTGTTGGTGGATACCGCGGGACTGAGAAAAAAATCAAAGGTGAGCGAGGATCTCGAATTCTATTCGGTGATGCGCACCATCAAAGCGATCGAGGATTGCGATATCATTTTGCTGGTGGTGGATGCGAAAGAAGGGTTCGATGCCCAGGACATGAATATCTTTCACCTCGCGATCAACAATAAAAAAGGAGTGGTGATCCTCGTCAACAAATGGGACCTTGTCGAGAAAACGCACAAGACCACGAAGGAATTCGAGGAGAAGATCATTGAGAAGATCAGGCCGTTCAAGGATGTGCCAATCATTTTCACATCGGCGACCACGAAGCAGCGTGTGCTGAAAGGAATTGAAGTGGCGATGAAAGTTTTTGAAAACCGCAAAAAACGTATCCAGACATCAAAACTCAACGACACGATGCTGCCGATCATCGAGCGCACGCCGCATCCTGCCGTGAAATCCACTTATGTGAAGATCAAATACTGCACACAGCTTCCGACCAAAACGCCGGTCTTCGCATTCTTTGTCAATCACCCGGAGCTGGTGACGGAATCCTACAAACGTTTTCTTGAAAATCAATTGAGAGAGCAGTTCAACTTCAACGGTGTTCCGATGAGCATCGTGATGCGGAAGAAATAACTGCGTATCAGTTTGAAGTGGTGTCGGCGTTTTATAACCCGACACAGGGTTGTGTGTTGGCTCAAACTGAGACGCTGTGAGAAAACGGCTTATCCGATCTTCGAACCGTTGTCGACTTTTCTGTCGGGCTGCAGCAATATCACTTCACCTTCGTTCCCGTAAACACCGAGCACCAGCACTTCGGAAATGAATTTCCCGATCTGTCGCGGAGGAAAATTCACCACGGCGATCACCTGTTTGCCCACCAATTCATTCAGGTCGTAAAGCTTCGTGATCTGGGCAGAAGAATTTTTTATCCCGATCCCGCCAAAGTCAACTTTCAGTTTGTAAGCAGGTTTCCTCGCTTCGGGGAATTCTTCAGCGGAAATGATCGTTCCCGCACGGATGTCCAGTGACTGGAAATTGGAATAAGTGTCCATTGGTGCTGAAAGATACGAATGAAGAGTTTCGGTTCATTCACTTCCATGTCTTTGCTATATTCGTGTACTTCCTGTCGATGAAAAGAACCGCTTTCTTATTGTTATTGCTTCTGCCTTTTTGCATGCTGGCTCAAATGAGGATGGGCAATAAGGTCAACAAAGATTCATTACTGAATGTTGTAAAGACCGGTAAGGATGACACGGGTAAAGTGAATGCCTATCTGTCGCTTGGAAAATATTTCCGGCTGAAAGATGCGGCTCAGTCGACTGTGTATGCACGGGAAGCGCGGGCGCTTGCGAAAAAACTTTCCTTTTATAAAGGCGTTGCGAAAGCGGAGAATTCTCTGGCGGTTTACTACAAGTCGCAGATGAAAAATGACAGTATGTTCGCGCATTACGACAGTGCTTTGTATTATGCCTGGGTGGCGAACGATGATTTTCAAACCGGGCTGGAGCATTTGAATATCGGGCAGAGTTATTCCGAAATGGGAAGTGTGGATGCAGC